>CAYSXM010000436.1:0-4606 GCA_964434905.1 uncultured Pirellulales bacterium
CTCGTGGCGTGGCGGCGCGAAGTGCTCGCCCGAGGTCAATTGGCTGCCTATGCCGGACCGGCGGGGGCCAAGGATTCCACATGATCCCGCTTACCAAACCTTGGCTTGGCGAAGAAGAATCGCGTGCCGTGGCGGCCACGCTGGCCAGCGGCTGGGTTACACAGGGCCCCCAGGTGGCCGCGTTCGAACGCGCCGTCGCCCACTATACGGGCGCTGCCGAGGCCGTGGCCGTGAACAATTGCACGGCGGCCCTGCACCTGGCACTGGCCGTGTTGGAAATCGGATCGGGCGACGAAGTGATTTGCCCTTCACTGTCGTTCATTGCCACGGCCAACGCCGTACGCTATGTGGGTGCCGAGCCGGTGTTTGCCGACGTCGAGCGGTGGACATACAACCTCGACATCGAAAGCGTGGCGCAGCGCCTTACCCCTCGCACCAAGGCGATTTTGCTAGTACATCAACTCGGCTTGCCGGCCGACTTGCCGGCGTTTCGCGCACTCGCCGCGCAGCATGGGGTGGCATTGGTAGAGGATGCCGCGTGCGCGCTGGGTAGCCGGCACGACGGACGCCCCATCGGCGGCGACGCACATCTGGCCTGCTTCAGCTTCCACCCTCGCAAGGTGATTACTACCGGCGAAGGCGGACTGCTGACCACCAATCGGCCGGAGCTCGCTGCCAAGCTGCGGTTGCTCCGCCAGCATGGCATGACCGTGAACGACCTTTCGCGCCACGGTGCGCGGCGCGTGGTCGAAGAGTCGTATGCTTGCCTGGGCTATAATTACCGTCTGAGCGATGTGCAAGCCGCGATGGGGGTCGTGCAAATGCAACGGCTCGACGAAATCGTGGCGCGCCGGCGCGCGCTGGCGGCACGCTATGCAGGGTACCTGGCCGAGCATCCTTGGCTGCGCGCGCCGTTTGAGCCCCCGTTGTGCCAGAGCAATTTCCAGAGTTACGCCGTCCAACTGGCCGACGACGCGCCGCTGGCACGCGATGAACTATTGCAAGCGCTGCTCGATCGCGACGTGGCCTGCCGCCGCGGACTGATGTTGGCGCACGCCGAACCGGCCTATGCAAAGTGGAATCAGACGTCGGGTCTGGAACAGTCGCGGCGAGCCCACGAACGGTCGCTGCTGCTACCGCTGTTTCCGCAAATGACGGTCGCCGAACACGACCACGTGTTGGCCGCGCTGGCGGCAATTACTCGGTCTGCCCAGCCATCTGTCGCCGGAGGTGCTCGATGAGCTGGCCCTTCGACGACGAGACACCCGCCGCGCTGCGCCACCAGATTCTGACCTATCACCTGGCCGAAGTGCTGACCGACAGCGAGCGGGCCCGCCTGCTGGGATTACCCCCCGGCTGCAAGATGCGCGAGCGCGCCAAGATCTTGGCCCCCGAGAAGCTGGTTTGCGGGCAATTTGTCTGGATTGGCGAAGGGGCCATTCTAGATGCACAGGGGGGGCTGTCGATTGGCGATTACACACAAGTCGGCTTCAATGTCTGCATCTGGTCGCATGAAAGCCATCGTCAGGCACTGGGCTCGCACACCTGCCGGTCGCGCGAGGGAATCGCATATCGATCCACCCGGATTGGCGCGAATTGTTATATTGCCGGCCCCAGTGTGATTGGGCCCGGCGTTACGATCGGCGACCGAGTGGTGATCTCTCCCCTGAGTTTCGTCCATCGCGACCTACCCGACGACACCGTCTTCAGTCCCCACCGCGAACAGTTCCGGCTGGGGCGACGCGTGGAGCAGCTCGAAGCGGGCTTCGCCGAATTGTTGCGCGCATTGGCGGTCGGTGGCGATCCGACGGCTGTGGCCGGCCAACTGGCCCAAAGACTGGTCGACCAGCAGGCGACCGAAGGTCCTACTCCTCCGCGAACACCATGACCCGCATCAGTGTTGTCACCGCCTTTCTGAACGAGGCCCAGGCGCTGCCGGAGTTTCGTCGACGGGTCGAGGCAGCGATTGCTCGTTGGGGCGACGATTTCGAACTGGTACTGGTGGATGATCACTCCACCGATTCCAGCAGCGCGCTGGCCCGCGGTTGGGCCGAGCAAGATCCCCGCGTGCACTACCTGCGGCTGGCGCGCAACTGCGGACCCCACGCGGCGTTTGCCGCGGGTTTGGCCCGGGTGCAAGGCGATTGTGCGGTGCTCTTGGCCAGCGATCTGCAATCGCCGCCGGAAGCCATCGTGCCGTTGGTCGAAGCCTGGCAACAGGGCTACGACGTGGTGTGGGGCGCGCGCGCGGCGCGCGAGACCGGTGAAAGCCTGGTGCATCGCTGGGGGGCCAGGGTCTTCTATTGGTTGCTGCGCGCAATGGCTCTGCCAGACGCACCCACGCACGGTGCAGAATTGGTACTGGTCGACCGGCGCGTAATCGATGCCTATAACGCCATTCCGGAAAAACACACCAATCTGGGCGCCATGCTGTTGTGGATTGGATTTCGGCAAACGTCGGTCCCCTGCCTGAAGCAACCCCGCCACGCAGGGCGGAGCCGCTGGAATTGGCCGCGCCGCTTGAAACTGGTGGTCGACTCGCTGGTCTCGTTCAGTTACGCGCCCATTCGCTTGGCCAGCCTGTTGGGCCTGAGCGCCAGTTTTCTGGGCTTTCTGTGGGCCGCCTTGGTGCTAGTCAATCTGGCGGCGGGCAAGCCCGTCACCGGTTGGTCGTCGACCATGACCGCCGTGTTGCTACTGGGTGGGTTCCAGCTATTGGTACTAGGCGTGCTGGGCGAATACATCTGGCGCACATTCGACGAGGCTCGGGGCCGCCCGCGCTATGTGGTCGAGGAAGAGTGGTGCCGAGGCAGCAGCACGGGCACTGCCGCACGCACGCGTGGCCGGCCACCTGCCGCCGCAACGGCTACGAATCCGGCCAAGGAACCATTATGATTCGCGTCGCGGTAGTGGGTTGCGGCTATTGGGGCCCCAACCTGATGCGCAACCTGATGGCCTGCCCGCTGACCGAATTGGCCGTGGTTTGCGATCAGGCCCCCGATCGCTTGAGCGATGCACTCGCCCCGTATCCAGGCGTCAGGGCCTGCACGTCTTACGGCGAATTGCTATCCGACCGCGACATCGAGGCCGTGGTGTTGGCCACGCCCGTCGCTACCCATGCGCCGCTGGCTTTGGCCGCGCTCGCCGCGGGCAAGCACGTGCTGGTCGAGAAGCCGCTGGCCGCCTCGACGGCTGAAGCCCAGTCGTTGGCCCGGGCCGCACAGCGCGCGGGACGTGTGCTGATGGTCGACCACACGTTCGTCTATAGCGGGCCCGTGCGAAAGATGAAGCAGCTGGTCGACGCGGGCGAGCTGGGGCAGCTCTATTTTATCGATAGCGTGCGGATCAACCTGGGCTTGTTTCGCCACGATGTCAACGTGGTTTGGGATCTGGCAGTGCACGATGTGTCGATCTTGGAATTCCTGCTAGGCCGGCTGCCCGAGAGCGTGGGCGCCTTTGGCGGCTGCCACGCCGACACGCGCGGACAGGTCGAGGATCTGGCGTATCTCACGCTCGACTACGGACATGGGTTGCTGGCCTCGCTGCACGTCAACTGGCTGAGCCCCGTCAAAATTCGACACTTGCTCGTCGGGGGAAGTCGCAAGAGCATGGTCTACAACGACCTCGATCCTTCGGAAAAACTCAAGGTCTACGACCGCGGTCTGGTCGTGGGTGAAAGTGTCGAGGCACGCCGCGCGCTGTTGGTTGACTATCGGGCCGGCGACGTCTGGTCGCCTCACGTCGAAGCGTTCGAGCCGCTGGCACGCGTGGTACGCGAATTCGCCGAATGCATTACCCAGGGACGCGCCCCGTTGACCGATGCCCAGTCCGGTTCGCGTGTCGTCCAGGTTCTGGAAGCCGCCCAACAAAGTCTGCGACAGGGAGGCGCTCGTGTGCCCTTGGCGCGGTGATGCTTGCGGTTCGCCCCGCGCTCGTGGCCTGGCTAGCAGCCCGTTGAAAAATGCCTTCGTGGCAATTTTCAACTTCGCCCATTGCGGGGCACAGCTCCGCGCGGCTCGCTAATCGACGACATGCCTCGCTATTTTGCCATGGCATCCAGGCGATGACCCAGGCGCGTCGAATTCTAGAACGGGCTGGCTAGGGCCCTGGCACGCGGCGTTCGTACAGCGTGCAGCCGTCGAACTGGCCGCGGGGTTCATAGGCGCTCGCCAACAGTGCGGCCAGGGGTGGAAAATTTTCCAGGCGATAGATGGTCGGGTCGCTCATCGTGGCACTTGCCCGCCCGGCATCGACCACAAACCGCGCGGGGCGCGCGGCCAACTCCGCCATCAGCAGGCCGCCGGCCACCGGGTCGGGCGTGGGCCGCGCGGCGCTGGCCTGGTTGGCATCTTGCATCACATAGCTAGCAATTCCAAAACGCGTGGCTGGTTCCAGTCGCGACAACGAGTAGATCTCGGGACGCCAACCCCATACGAACAAGCGGTCGCGGGGCGCCGCCCGCGCGCGCAATTCGCCCACCAAGGCCGGTGCCTGCCAAACGGCCAGTCGAGCGATCGCTGCCGGGCGCGTGGCCTCCACCGCAGACCAACCTAGCCGGACCAGGTCGAAGCCCCAGGCCACCAGCACCAACACCGTCAACCACTGC
>CAYSXM010000437.1:0-4596 GCA_964434905.1 uncultured Pirellulales bacterium
GGAACTGGCCCCAGCGCAACAATCGCTGCAGCAGAATGAACGAGGTTTCGTCGCCTACCACGCCGCCGGACTCGTGTCCCTTGGCGACCACCAGGTCGGCGCCGGCGGCCAGCGCGGCGTCGGCGTCGGCCTGACCGAACACCACCACGCCCACCCTGCCCGCCGTTTCGCGACAGCGCGCCACGGCAGCCGACAAATCGCGCGCGCCGGCCAACGGGGCCAACAGCAGTGTGTGACAGGGCCCCATCTCGCCGAGGGCTTGTTCGGCCAGCGGACCCAACTCGGCGTCGAGCACCAACCCCGTGGCGTCGCGTCCCAAACTTCGCAACCGCGCCACCTCGACCAGGGCCAGCGAGCGATCGGACGCCAGTGTCAAATCCAACAGACCACATGCACCCGCGCGCGAGGCCGCGATCGGCAGACCGGCATCGACCACGCCGGCCGGTGAGATCACCAGGAATTCCAACTCTGCGGCCGCCCTGGTCCCCGTGTCGGAATCGTCCATGGTTCGTTGGTGCTTGTTCACTGGGGCAACTTAATGTTTGCAAAAACGAATGGGCTGGGTACTCGCGTTCCAAAGCGCGCTCGGGCCGGCGTGCGACGACACCTCGTCTGGCTGGGACGTTTCAATCTAGAGTTCACCGCGCGTCCCAACGCGCGCGCGTAAAAACACTTCGCCTGCCAGGTAAAACTTGTGGGGCAACTCCAAACACTCTCATCCACTTGCGTCGCAATGGACTCCTGCGGGCGGTCTGGAGCACTCGAAAGCTAGACCGGCAGCGCCATCGCCAACTTGCACGCCTGCGGCAAACCCCCAAAACGCGTGCGTATTCAATTCGCTTAGCGCGCTATTTACGACTCCCCCACCTGGGTTCCGCGAGGCATCGAACAGGGGCACTTTCAGCATAGCCGGTCCATCCCCAACTTCAAGCAAAACCGGGCCAGTCGTTCCGTTCGGTCGCCACCTGGCGCGCCGCCGATTTCGCCCCGGTTCCGCCACCCTGCTAGCCGGCGATTGGAGTTCCTGGGGAGACAATCAAATTCCGCGTGTCGGCTCTCAGAAGGGGGGGCGCGCCTCCAGGATCGTTACATCAGCGCGCACTTGAGTGCACTCCATTTGTCTGTTTCGCTCGGCGGAAGTTCCCACGTGCCGCCACGGGCTCGGGTGTTACGTAACCGTCTGTTGAAATCTTCATCGGGCTGCTGGATGAGAACCAAGGTTCCACTACCACGCTTTCCGCGCTTTCCGACTTACAACACACCCCTGGCCGTGCTCCGTGCGGCGGTCATTTCCATTGGCCCCAGGCCACGAATCGTGCTCGTTGTGGTGCGCGCGGCGGCCAGTTATCTTGGCTCGCGTGCCTCGCTAGCCAGCGGTCCACCAGCACCCTGGGGAAAAATCGCGAGCCGCGCCGCGGCGCACTCGACTTGTTGTGTAGTCGAGTACCTGGCCCAACGGCCAAAGACAAGTTCGACGCGCGCGGTAAAAGCCCAGAGTGAAGGTAGATGCGCGGAATGAAGATCGCGTCATGACTACAGCCGCTTTCGAGGGGGAAACATCACTCGCACAGCAGGTTGCGGTGATCACCGGCGGCGCGACGGGAATTGGCCTGGGCACGGCCCACGCGCTGGCCCGACGGGGCTGCCGGGTCGTGCTGGCCAGCCGCAATGCCGAGCGTGTGGCTGCCGCCGCGGCTAGCGTGCCGGGCGCTTGGGGAGTGCCGCACTGCGACGTACAAGACCTATCCACGATCGAGCGCTTGTTCGCCCAGGTCGATGCACGGTTCGGGCAGCTCGATATCTTGGTTACTAGCGCCGGAATTGCACGTAGCCCCAAGTCGCCGCACCACGTGCCGCGGCCGATCGCGCAGCTTGAACCCGAGGTTTTCGACGACATTTTGGCGACCAATCTGCGGGGTGTGTTCTGGGCCTGTCGCGCCGCGGCCGTGCGGATGGTGCCGGCGGGGCGCGGCCAGATCATGAACATTTCGTCGGCGCGTGCCGCGCGCCGCGGCTTGCCGTTGGGAGCGGGCTATTGTGCCTCGAAACGTGCGGCACTGGCCCTGTTAGAGGCGATGGCCGCCGAATTGGCGCCCCGCGGCATTCGCGTGACCTCGTTCCTGCCCGACGTGGTGGAGACCGGCATGATTGCGGCCACGGCGCTAGGAAAGCAGGGGGCCTTGACCACACAAGATGTCGGAGAATGGATCGCCACGTTGTTGGCCCAACCGGCCGAAACCGCGATCGTGGACCCTGGCCTGCTGCCGCTGGGCAGCCGGGCCAAATAGCGCCCCACGAGTACCCCGGGGCAGATGACTTACCACTGAAAGAAACCACGCTGTTCAAGGCAAACACCGAGATGGAAAGTTTGGAGCGGAAGGTCATTCTGGTTACCGGCGGCGCTAGCGGCATAGGTCTGGCAACCGCCGAGTTGCTGGCGCGCCAGGGGGCACGCGTCTGGATCACCGACCTACGAGCGGAAGGGGTCGCGGCGGCCGTCGAACAGTTGGCCGCGCTGGGCCAGGTGCGCGGAGAAACCCTCGACGTGCGCAGCGCCGCGGACTGCGAGCGCGTGGTGGGCCTGGTGCAAGCCGAAAACGGCCGCTTCGATGCGCTGGTACATTGCGCCGGAGTGTTGCGCCCCGCCGGCGTGCGCCCGCGTCCGCTGCATGAGGTGGACGACGCCGAATTCGACCTGGTGGTCGGCACCAATCTACACGGTACGTTTTTGATGAATCGCGCCGCGCTGGCGGTGATGACCGCGCAGAGAAGCGGACAGATCATCAACCTGGCCTCAACCAGTGGGCGGAAGGCGCGGCCCCTGGACTCGGTCTACAGCGCATCCAAGGCAGGAGTGATCAGCCTGTCAGAATCGGCGGCCGAGGAAGTGCGCGGGCTGGGAATTCGGGTGCAGGTCGTGCTGCCCGACGCCATCGACACGCCGTTGTGGCAACAGAACGGGCCGGTACCCCCACCTCCGGGGGCACTTCCGGCAGAGCGTGTGGCCGAGGTGATCGCGTTGTGCCTGGCGCTGCCTGGCGATGTGACCTGCGAACAGATTGTGGTCACGCCATTGGCGACCAAGCGGTTGCGTGGCAAACCGGCGGCGGCAGCGAAAGCGTAAGACAAATCGCCGCCATTGGGTCGCGGTACGTGCCCGATGCGGTGCACATCTGGGCGGTGTCAGAGGCCCCCCGAAGGTATGCGCGTGACTACTTTTCGGCGGCACAATTTCCAGGAATTCATCCGGAATTCGTTTTGCGCAAGTCCCTTTGCTTGTAAGAATAAGAGGGCTGTCTCGAAGAAAGCGATTGTGGGGATTAGACGGGCGGTTGGGCCACTGCCTGGGGTCCCTGTGGGTGCTCACTAGATCGGTTCCCGGCGTTTGGGCGGCGAGGCGATGGGTGAGTACTCGCACTGCGAGAAACCACGCTGTTTTAAACAGCAGTGGGGAGACGGTTCTCGCGGCGTGATTGCAACGCGTGTCGAGGGCACGAGCGCGAACTGGTTGGCAGCAGGCGGAACAGTGAGCAGAACAGACGAGGCGTGATCCCGTTGACCGCACGACACGAGGCGGCGCCGTTTGCAAGGCGCTGCAGCGCTGGTGTGTTGTCGTTGTTCCGGCCCAGCGATGCCGGCGCGACGACGTTCGGTCGACCAACGTGCCTGCCATGTGCCCGGGTTCATTGCACAGCGTCGGGCAAGGCGTTGGGTATCGCACCGCAGGGGATGAAACCAATCGATTTGGCCGTTCGGTGACCAAGGAATTCGCCGTTATCCATTTTTTTATTAGCGAAGGTTGTTGCCCATGTCGTTGTTGAGCAAGGCCGGAAACAAGTTTCGTCGCGCACTCGCTGGCCCGCGCGCGACTGGCAACAAGCCGCAGGCTCGCCACACGCACCGCTTGGTGCGAGGCTTGGCGATCGACGCCTTGGAGGAACGCCGGCTCTTGGCGCTCACATATATCTTCACGCCGCTGGTCGACCTGGCCGGCGGCAACACGGTCGACTATGGCGCGGCGATCAACAACGAGGTGATGGTGGTCGGCACCGGCACCATTGCCGGCAACAACGAGCGCGCCACCCGGTGGGATGCCGCGGGTGGCACGGTCACCTCGACCAACCTGGGTGTGCTCGGTGGCAAGGCGAATTCGCAGGCCACGGACATTAGCGAAAACGGCTACATCGTCGGGCGCAGCGGGACCTCGAAGGTCGGCGAGCAATCTTCCCAGTTGAACGCCGACCGGGGTTTCTTGTACGACCCCGGCACCATGACGTTTACCGACCTGGGCGACTTGTCGGGTGGCGACAACTGGAGCGCGGCCAGCGCGGTGAATACCGCCAAGCAGGCGGCCGGTTCCAGTGGCGCCGGCAATTTCTCGCACGCGTTTGTGTGGGGGCCCGCCAACGCCAACGAGGTGCAGACGATCTCGATTACCCCGGGCACCGGCGGCGCGCCGACCAGCGGCACCTTCCAGATCAAGATCTACAACGTAACGTCGGCGGCGATCCCCTACAACGCTTCGGCCGCACAGGTCGATTCGGCCATCGGCGCGATGTCGAACATCGGCGGCGCCGGCAATGTAACCGTGACGGG
>CAYSXM010000438.1:0-4578 GCA_964434905.1 uncultured Pirellulales bacterium
GCGTTTCACGGCCTTTCAACGCGCGATCGAGGGCGCCGCGGAAGTTCAGTTCCATGGCTTCGTGAACCGCAGCCAGTTGCTGTCGGCCTACGAACGGGCCGACGTGGCTTTCGACTTGATGAAACACAATGCCGAGCGCGAACTGGCTTTCACCACGCGCACGGTAGAGTATCTGTGGTGCGGTTTGCCCGTGATTTACAACAACTATGCCGAGCTGTCGGAATACATCCGTGACTATCAGGCGGGGTGGTGTCTGGACCCCGAGGACCCGGAACAGTTGACCGCGGTGCTCAACGACATTTTAGCACGGCCCGAACAACTCGATCGTTACGCGGCCAATGCACAGCGGCTGGTGCGTGAACAGTTCGACTGGACCAAGACCGTGACCCCCTTGGCCGAGTTCTGCCAGCGTGGCCATGTTCCCCAGCGATTGTTCGCGGACCAAGGCCGGGTCATCGACGTGGAGAACACCGAGCCCACGGCCATCCTGGGCGAGCTGCTCGAGACGAGGCCGATTCGCCAAGTGTTTCGCGCCCGCCGGTCGGGACTGTGTTCGCTGGCGGTGCGCGTGGCCGCCTATGGTCGGGTGAATCGCCACACACTGCGGCTGGAGCTGATCGATGCCGGCACCGGGCGGCGGATAGCGGAGCGCACCTGTGCGGCTGCAGAATTGAACGACAATAGCTGGACGGAATTGGAGTTCGCACCCGTGGCGCAGTCGGCGGGGCGCGATTTCGCGCTGCAGGTGGTTTCGCAGGGCAGCGCGCCGGGCAACGCGGTCACGCTGTGGTCGTCGCCGCGTCGCGGCTATCCGTTCGGCGAGTTGCGGCAGGGTGACGACGCCGTGGGTGGAACTTTGTGCGTGATCGGGAGATATCAAGCCGCATGACCCAACGCATTCTATTAGTGGCAAACGATGTCGTGCTCGACGCGACGGCGCCCATGTCGGGGGGCGCGCTGCGCGCCTGGGGCGTGGCCGAAGGCTTGCGTTCGGCTGGTTTCGAGGTCGTGCTGTCGATGCCCCAGCCGGGCGTGACCCACCTGGCAACTCAAGCCTGGGACCGCGTTCCCCCTGCCAGTCAGGCGATCGCCTGGAACTGGCAAAACCAAGACGAGATCGTCCAGCGAGTCGCGGCCGACGTCGTAGTCTACTCGCCCAACCCGGTGCATCTGGCGCTGCGCCAGAAACCGGAAGCACCGCTGGTCTTGGACCTGCACGGCCCGGTGATGTTGGAAGACTACTATATTCATGGCCGGGCGGGTGAAGTGGAATTCGATGCCTGGCGGAAGAAGCTGCGGTGGGGTGACTTTTTTCTGACGCCGGGCCACAAACAGAAACGGTTCTTTTGGAGCTGGTTCCAGAGTGCCGGGGTCGACCTGGAAGACGGCCGGATCTTGCAAGTGATGCCGGTGTCGCTGGGCCCCCATCTGCCTCAACGGCCAGTCCGTGCCGCGCACGACCCGGTGTTTGTGTTTGGAGGGGGGCTGTTTCCCTGGACCGATCCTGGCGCGGCGCTGGCCGCGGTGGTCGACCAGATCGACCGGCAAGGGCGGGGGCAATTGTGGGCGTTTACCGACCATCACCGGCTGGCGGCCGCCGAGGCGAGGTTTGCGGAAGTGAGCCGGAAGCTGTTGTCTAGCTCTCGAGTGCGGTTTCCCGGTTTTCTCCCCCGCGGCGAACTGCTGGCCACCTATGCGACCGCCGATGTGGCCGTCGACCTGATGCAGTGGAATGCCGAGCGCGAGCTGGCGTTTACCACGCGCACCGTGGAATATCTGTGGTGTGGGTTGCCGGTTATTTACAACGACTACTCTGAATTGTCGCCGCTGATCCAGCGCTATCAGGCAGGCTGGTGTATCGATCCAGCCGATCCGCGAGCAATGGCCGCCGTGCTCGACACCATTTTTGCCGAGCCGGAACTGGTCGCGCAATATGGTCGGAATGCGCAGCGACTGGTGCGAGAACAATTCACCTGGGATCGCACGATCGACCCCCTGGCCAGGTTCTGCGCGGCGCCGCGGCGGCGAACCGTGCACTCGCGCGACGTCGAGCAGTTGGATCTGGCCAACCAGGTCAGCCCCGTCTCCGAGATATGCTCGCCCGAGATCGGCGGCGCGTCTCGCTTGCGCGCGCGGTTCGTGTCGCAACACGACGGGCTGTCCTCCTGCGAACTGAAATTTGCCACGCATTGTCGGAAGAACCAGGGACCCGTGGCCCTGGTGGTGCGGCACGTGGCCTCGGGGCAGGTATTGGGTGAGCGTCGGCTCGATGCCAGCGAAATCGAGGACAATAGCTGGCTGTTGGTCGAGCTGAGCCGGCCCGTGCAAAACTCGGGCGGACGAACGTTCGAGGTGGAGGTCGAGGCGCCTCGCTGTGCCGAAGGCAACGCCGTTTCGGTATGGACCAGCGGTTCCGTGCCGTTCGGGTTTGAAGCTGCCGAACTGGGCAGCCAACGGCTGGCAGGCGCGGCCTGCCAAAAAACCTATTATCATCCCGAATGCAGCACTGGCCTGGTATTGCCCGAAGCGGATGAGCCGCCAGGAATTCGTTGCGACTGGGTGGAAACGGAACAGGGGGCACGGCCCGCCGGGCTGGGCCCAGGCGATATCGATTATTTTCTGGCCGATTACAACCGCGACGGCACCGCCGACCTGGTCGCCGTGAAGCACACGGCGACGCAGACCGAGCGGGTCGAGGTGCATGTGTTTTGCGGCAAGTCGAAGTTTCAGAAGCCGCTGTTGCAGGTGGCCACTCCGCTCGAGGTGGGGGGGGGCAAGTTCCAGTTCGCCGTGGTCGACTGGAACCGCGATGGCACACCCGACCTGGTGGCAATCAAGCAATCGGGTACGGCGACGGGCCTGGTCGAGGTCCATGTCTATTGCGGACGCTCGCGATTCCAGCGACCCTTGCTGCAGACGACTACCTGCTTGCCCTCGCAAGAGACGGACCATTCGTTCACCGTCGGCGATGTGGATGGAGACGGAGAGGCCGAAGTGCTGGCCATTGCCCGGCAGGCAGGTGCGAACGAGGACCGTGGTTTGGATCCAGCGGTGCGGGTGCTCAAGCGGCTCGATGGCGCGCACGCCGATGCAGGCCTGCGCGGTAGTTGGCGAGGTCGGCTAGTGGCCCGCGTGCGAGCCAGCCGCGCCGCGCCCGCCTTGCGGCAGTTGAAGCGCGGCTTGGGGTGGTAAGCGTTTCTGGCGTGATCCGTTCGCAGCAGCCCGTTGAAGCATTCGACGGATTGTTAGCCGCGCCCTGCCGATGCGCTCGGGTCGCGCTCGAGTGCGGCCCCTCGAAGCCGGGCTCGAACTTCATCGCGAGCTCCTCGTCTCTGGTCCCAGTGGCTGCCTGGCGGTATTCTGTGGCGACCCCCTGGGGTACCCCCGACCGATAGCACACTGGTAGCGAAGGAACTCGACACATGCCTGCTGGCTGGTCAACCCTGTGCGATATCCGAACGACGGTCTGCGAAGGCCGAGCCTGGCAGCGAGGCCGGGCGGCCGCCACCCGCGGGCTGCTGGCAGGCGCGCAGGTGGCGTGGGTGCTGCTGGCCGGGCCGCTTGCTGCTGCGGACCAAGGGCCACTGTTGCCCTACAGACAAACCACGCTGAAAAACGGTTTGCGTGTGATTACGCTCGAAGATTTTTCGGCGCCGATCGTCAACGTGCAACTGTGGTACCACGTAGGCTCTAAAGACGAGGAGCCCGAGCGCCAGGGCTTCGCCCACATGTTCGAGCATATGATGTTTCGCGGGACCGATCGTCTGGGACCGACCGACCACTTTGATCTGGTGCGGCGCACGGGCGGCACGTGCAACGCCTATACCTCGTTCGACCAAACGGTGTATCACGAAACATTGCCGGCCAATCAACTGTCGTTGGCGCTGTGGTTGGAAGCCGAACGCATGGCGTTTCTGAAGATCGACCAGGGCTTCTTCGATACTGAGCGGAAGGTGGTGGAAGAAGAACGCCGCATGGGGCTCAACCGCACGTTTGGCTCGGTCGCCGAACAGGTGATGGCCGCGATGTTCCAGCAGCACCCTTATCGTTGGACGCCCATCGGCCAGATTCCGCACCTGCGTTCGGCCGCGGTACCCGAGCTGCGCGCGTTTTGGATGCGATACTATGTTCCCAACAATGCCACGCTGGTGATCGCTGGGGCGGTGTCGAACGCCGAGGCGCAGGAAATGTCGCAGCGATTTTTCGGCTGGATTCCCCGCCGCGCCGATCCGCCGCGCGTGACGGCGGTGGAACCGCCGCTGACCGAGGCACGCACTCTAGAGATTTTAGAGAACAACGCACCGGCTCCCTTGGTAGGGCTCATTCTACGCGTGCCACCCGTGGGTCATGCCGACGCGGTGCCCGTCGAGTTGCTGAACTCGATTCTGATTGGTGACAACAGCAGCCGGCTGTATCGCGAACTGGTTGCCGAGAAGAAGCTGGCTGTCGACACGCTCAATTTCAACAACGCCTTGGAGCAAGATGGCATCGCGGTGCTGGGCGCCGTGCTGGCTCCCCTGGTGGGCCAGGCCGATCCAGTGTTCGCAGTGCTCGATCGGCAACTGCGCGCTGTCATCG
>CAYSXM010000439.1:0-4576 GCA_964434905.1 uncultured Pirellulales bacterium
CGAGGTCGTGATCACCGCGGGCCAGGACGCTCCCTCGGCTCCCCGCGGCTTCTTTCCACTGCGCGCGGCGCGGGTGGCCGAATTTGAGCGTGACTATCTTACCGACCTGCTGCGCCGGCACCGTGGCGACGTGAAGCTAGCGGCCCAGGAAGCGGATCTGCCACGCGGCACGCTGTACCGGCTGGTGAAGAACCACGGGCTCGACGTGAGCCGGTTTCGCGGCGAGGGCTAACCGTCCGTTGAAGAATCCCATGGACTGTTAACCGGCGCGTTCCGTCGAACCCTCGCTGCGGCCGAAGATCATCCGCCCGGCGCTGGTTTGTAAGACGCTGGTCACCACCAGCTTTACCTGGCGGCCCACAAAGTCGCGCCCCCCCTCGACGACCACCATCGTACCGTCGTCCAAATAGCCCACACCTTGGCCCGGTTCCTCGCCGGGCTTCACCACGCGAACCTCGAGGGTCTCGCCTGGCAGGAAAATCGGCTTGAGCGCGTTAGCCAGGTCATTCAGGTTGACGACACCCACCCCGTGCAAACGGGCCACCTTGTTCAGGTTGTAGTCGTTGGTCACCACCTTGCCATCGAGATGCTTGGCAAGCATCACCAGCTTCAGGTCGACCGGGTGGCCACCAAATTCCGGCAACTCGTGCTCGTAAATCTGCAGGTCGACTTCCTGATTGCCGCGCAGGCGGTTCAGAATGTCTAACCCACGGCGCCCCCGAGCACGCCGCAACCGGTCGGCACTGTCGGCCACCGCCTGCAATTCTTGGAGCACGAACCGCGGCATGATCAATTGGCTATCGAGCACGTGCGACTCTACCACGTCGGCAATCCGGCCGTCGATGATCACACTGGTGTCGAGCACATAGGGCTTCAGACCCTTGACTTCCTTGGAAAACTCCACGTAAGGAATAATGAAGCGGAAGTCGTTCTTGGTTTGCAACAGCAGGCTGATGCACAAGTAGCACAGCACCATGCCCAACACGAGCTGCAGCGAGTAACGCGCCGAGTCATTGCCCATGGTCAGCGGCGTCAACGCCAGGCCGGCCACATAGGCCAAGAAAAGCCCCACGATCAAGCCGAAATATACGGCCGAAATCGTGTCCAGCTTTTTACGGGGAAACAAGGCATCGGCGCCGATCACCCCCGCCGATATGGCCAAGACTCCCAGGAACACTAACACCGGCTGGTCGGTGCCGGGACGATTGCCCGAGATCAGCCAGACTCCAATCCCAGATGCCACCAGGAAAAATACCACGCGAAGTATCAGCAGCGGAAGCATGGGCGACCCAGGGCCAATACAAAACGAAACGTGGTTGCACCTCACAGGCGAAGTTCAGCACCCGGCTTCCATCGTAACACGCCCGGGCCCCGGGCAGAATGCCCCCCACGAATCGGCCCCGCGCCTTTACCGGGCAGTCGCTTCAGACGGCCCGCGCAACTCGAGCGGTTGCACCAGTTGCACCACGTCGTAGCCGCAGTCGGGCACCGGGGCCACGACCCACGGAAACGGGCCCTGCACGCTCGAATAGAACGAAGCCCCCAACGCTTGGCAGGTGGTCGCTACCCAGCGCGAGGCCCGGAACGATCGGTGCTCGTGGCGCGCGTAATACTTCTCGGGAAAATGCACCACACCTACGTTAGCTCGCGGCAAGATCAACCACTCGTGGGTGCCTACCCGATCGCCCAGAAAGTCGAGCGGACGGCCACCTGCTTGCTGTGCGTAATACTGAAACCCCCAGTGGCCCGCGAAACGTGGCAGTTGATTGCCCTCGCGGTAGGTATGCGACAATTCGCGCGCCGCGTCGCGCGCCGCGATCGCGTAGCGCACGTCGCCCCAGACGGTCGCGGTGGAAATGCACAACGCGCAGCACACGCTGGTCCAAGTGCCCCAGGTGCGTCGTGCACGGGAAGTTGGGCCGGCCGATGGCGCCCCCAGGACCGCGCAGCGCGCGGCCCGACCGCGCGCCATCAGAATTGCCACCGCCGGGGCAGCCGGCAGCAAAGACCGCCCATTCACGGTCCAATTCACCAATGCCGCAAAGGCAAACGTTCCCACCAGCCACAGCGACAGCAACCAAGCATCGGCATTTTGCGGTTGTTGCCAAACCGCCTGCACGCCCAACGCCAGCAGCAACATGCCGGCCACACCGAACAGGCCAGCGTGTGCCGCCAGGACCGCGCGCAAGGGTTCCTCGGCAGGCAGGCTGAGAGTGCCCAGCCGCGGTATCTGCCAGACCACGCCCGCTGCGGCAGCCGCGCACAATCCGGCCGTCGCCAAAACACCAGGCGGCCACCGCGCTGGTGCAAAGCACAGCACGGACAGTAAACAGCCCCCCAAGAACATCAGCCCCACCGACACTGCCGAGCCGAATCCGCCTGGGTCCATCGGCTCGCCGGCTCCCGGCCCAACTCCCTGGCCTGCGGGGCCAAACCGCAGAGCATAGGCCACCGCGTCGGCGAACATGCCGCTGCCATAGCGAGCCCAGGTCAGGCCTTCGTACCCCGCCACAATCGCTAGCGGAATTGCTAGCCAGCACAACTCCACGGTCGCACGGCGCCGTACCAGAACTGTCCACACCGCCAATAGCGGCAACAGCGCCACCCCGTAGTACTTCGTCAGCGCAGCCAGGCCCATGACGATGGCCGACAAGGCCAACAGGCGGCGTTTGCCACGCAATACCCCACGCCGCCACCACCAGATCGCTGCCAGCCACGGTGCCAGCAGCGGCACGTCCGACATGACCGTACTCGCTGAGATCACAAAGACAGGCGTGGCCAGTGTGGTCAGCGCCGAAATGATCGGGTCGGCACCCAGGTCGCGGGCCAAACAAAACACCAGGCTAAGCACGACCAAAACGGCGAGCAGCATCGCGCCGTGCAACACGGCTTCGGAAAACCCTGCCACCCGACCGACTAGTGCGAGATAGTAGGCCGTCAGGGGCGGATTCTTGGTTTCCGTGTGCATCGGCGTGGAGTAACCACCCCAGTTAACAGAAAACCCAAACGGGTCGAATGGCCGCTGCGCCACCTGCTCTGCGGTCCACACAAACAGCGGGTCGTCAATGTGAAAAGGTTTCGCCAACCACGGCGCCAGGCAGACCAGTGCCGTCGCCCAGACTGCGGCCAACTGCCGGAAGTCACTCTTCCAGCCGGTCCCTTCCCACGGAATTGCCACGCAAGCGCCGTCCGGGGAATTCCCTGAAACGGCCGGAAAGGCGCCGCCTTGGCCTGCGGCAGCGCGCGACGAAGGTGGTTTGGTCTTGGCCATCCAGATCTCGAAATCGCTTAGATCGCGTAGAAGAACTTAGAACGTGCACCTGGGGGGTAATGACCCCCATGCCCCCACCAACCAACCTTTCCATAGCCCCCCTCTGTGGGTGATATAAGTGCCTGGTCCGTCGGGTGAGTAACAACAAATTAGGTGATTTCAACGCACCAGCCGTCCTCAGCCCTGCTCCAATGCCACCAAAGCCTGTGGCGTACCTAGCCGTGGGCGGTTGGGCCACGGACGGCCACATTGTAGTGCCTTGGTTGAAGTCTGTGTGCGTCGACATCTGTCCGTGCAGCCCGCCGAGCAACCTGCGGGACAGGCGATCGCCACGCCGGCACCGCCAGGCTGGCTCTAACGGGGGGGGCTTTGTCGCGATCTTGGTCTGGACCCTTGCGGTGGAATCGGACACACTTTGCCGCGCCTCGCGGACATCGCTCTGGGTGCCACTGGCTTTGCCGGTGCTCTGGGGCGTATCGGTGACAACGTGAGTCAAGGGCACTGGCGGTTTGGCGCAGCACACGCGACGCGTTCGCTTCCGCAGCAGAAGGCTCATGAATAGTTCGAGGCAAGGCACCACCACCGCGTGCTCCTAGGGTTGCTCCGTGGCGAGCCACGAGCGCGCACCCGTGGCGTCGTTCGAGTAGCAATTCATCCGGCAAATAGCATGCAACCCAGACCTGGATTTTCCCGGCACTTCGGCCTGGCCCTGGCGCTAGCGTGTTGGATACCACTGAGCCTGCTGGCGGGATGCGCCTCGGAGGGGCTGCGCGGGCCGGGCTGGAAGAACAACGAACTGGGCGAGTTGGGCCGCCGGTTGCGCGCTGAGAAATCGACCCGGGGTGCTTGGGGATTTAGTTCCAAGGCTCGCGATATCGAACGCGACCTGGGTGTTGACTAGCGGCCCGTTGAGGAATTCAACGAACCGCTAGGTGTTCGAAGCCGCATACTACAGGTCTGCTCATGACATTGGACGCCGCGGTCTTGGCTGAGGTAGTAGCGCACGCGCGCGAGACGGCGCTGCTCGGTTCGATCGAGGCCGTGCTGGGTTGGGACGAACGCACCCATATGCCCCCCGCGGCCGGTGCCTATCGCGCCGACCAAATGACCGCCCTGGCCGCGGAGATTCATCGCCACTGGATCGACAACGCCTGGGGAGAACGGCTCGATCAGCTTGCTGCCGGGCCACTTGCG
The DNA here is from genome assembly GCA_964434905.1 of uncultured Pirellulales bacterium. GTDB lineage: Bacteria > Planctomycetota > Planctomycetia > Pirellulales > CAYNRE01 > CAYSXM01. Next base: position 4,466 of record CAYSXM010000439.1, read on the forward strand.
GCCGACCCCCACTCGCCGGCCGGCACCACGATTCGTCAACTGCGGCGCCAGCGCTCCAAACGCGTGCTGTTGCCCCAAGCACTAGTCGAAGAGCTCACCCGCGCGGCGGTG
>CAYSXM010000440.1:0-4573 GCA_964434905.1 uncultured Pirellulales bacterium
AGCAGTGCATCGAAAAGCTCAAACGCGCGCGTCCGATACTCCGGAAGTACGTAGAACTCTAAAACGGTCCGCTTTTCCTTCCACGGGCCACCGATCGCAACCGTCGCGAAGCCAACCGCCCGCTCACCGATGTACAGCAGGTTCATCTCCGTCCACCCACTACGAAGATGAATGGAGTCGTGCACGATCTGGCAGTTCATTTCTTCGCGATAGCGCACGCGAAACGGAAGTGCGTCGATCGCGGAACAGGATTTCAAGTGAACCGACATCGGACGCGCGGAAGAAGGAGGGCGCAAGATCGTTTCGGCGCACGCAACACAAAATGCGTTCGCGGAACACTGCCAGCTAAGTTCGCAGGGGTCGCCAGCAGGCTTCCCCAGGATATTCCCTCCAAGAATCGCGTGGTAGCACGTGGCGGTCGATATGGCCTCCGGATTGTGGCACGCGTGAAGCGTACCCGTGCTGCGGGCGATTCCCAGGAGACGAGCGACCGACGTACAACCGGTGTCTTCGGTTGCGTTCAATGAACCGGCGCCAAGTTGCATACCGCGCGTGGCCCTACGGCTCTCAATGGCCGTCGAGTGCCGGAGTTTTCGCGATTCCGATCGGTCACTGGCGGTTTTGCGATTCTGCGAAGTTTGGGCAACTCGCCACGCCGCTCGGGAGCTGGCCGTAGGACACAGCGAGCAGCCCCTTGAAGAATTCGACGGGCTGCTGGTCGGGCTAGGTCAAGTTTTCCGTCGCTGACGGACGATAACTGAGGCGCCTTGTCGGGTGGCGCCGTTGGTGCGCGCCCCTGGCTGCTGAAAACCGCCACTGGAAGTTTTCTGCCGACTGTTAGCTCGGATGATTCATGACGTTCGTCGCGAGTAGTCGAACGTGTTGCGGCTGCAAGGAATACCGCGATCGGGTGCCACTGGCTTTGCCAGTGCTCTAACGCGTTTTGGTGAATACGTGAGACAAGGGCAAGTGCGGTTTGACGCCAGGTGCCACTGGCTTTGCCAGTGCTCTGGGGCGTATTGGTGAATGCGTGAGACAAGGGCAAGTGCGGTTTGACGCCAGGTGCCACTGGCTTTGCCAGTGCTCTGGGGCGTTTTGGTGAATAGTTGAGACAGGGGCAAGTGCGGTTTGACACAGCCGACGCGACACGTTCGGCTCCGCAGCAGAAGGCTCAGGAATAATTCGGGCACAGGGACTGACGCCGTTCATGGCCGACTTCACGCCGCAAATCGCCCCCGAAGTATTGGCAGCCTGTGCCGCCGGAGCCGGTGAAGCCAGCGCCGCCTTGGCGCGCACCTTCGATGCGCCGATTACCCTGGCCGTCGGCGCCAGTGGCGCGCTCGATGTTGCCGCGCCGCCGCCCGAGTGGAATGGTCCCGGTCTGGCCGTGGTGTTGAACGTGGGCACGGCAGGCGCCTTGCTGTTGCTTCCGGAATCTAGCGGGCTGCTGCCCGAGTGGTATGCCGCGCCCGACGCCACGGGCAAGAGCAAGCTGACCACGCTCGCGCAAGAGCTGGGCATGCTCTTGCTGCCCGAAGAATTCATGCCCGACGATTTCCAAGCGGCGCGGGTTGGCAATTTAGGTGCGGCGCTCGAGCAAGCACAGGCGGCGACGGGCGCGGGGCTCGTGTCGTTGACGCTGTCGGCCGCCGACCGCACGGCCACGGCACACCTGGTCTGGCCCGTCGCCGCTCCCACCGCGACCTACGCTGTGCCCGCCGTCGATGCTGCGCCAGCGTCTGACGCGCCAGCCGCTGATTCTGCCGCCGCTAGTTCCAACGTTGCTGGGCCGCCCGAGACCGCCGCGCCGAGACCGGCGCCCCCGGCGGCTGCGCCCTCTTCCGGTGCAGCGGCAGGCACATTGCCAGATGCACGGCCGGCGGTCCGGCTGGCGGGCTTCGAAGACTTGCCCCCGTATGCCCGTAGCCTGTTGCGCATTCAGGTACCCGTCACTGTCACCGTGGCGCGCACCCGGCTCGGTGTCCAACGCATTACCGAGCTGGTGCCTGGCACGATTATCCAGTTCAACAAATCGTGCGAGGAGATGCTGGAATTGTGCGTCGGAAACCAACCCGTCGCCATGGGCGAGGCGGTCAAGGTGGGCGAGAAGTTCGGGCTGCGTTTGACCTCGATTTTGCTCCCCGACGAACGCTTTCGGCCGGTGGGCCCATCGCGCAGCGCCGGGTAGCTCTGGCGGCGCGAACCGGCTACCTTGGGGGCGTGTCGGGGCCTGGGGGTGCTTGGCCCCATTGGCAGGGCGCTGCCGCCGGACAGGCACCAAGGAACCGCTCTCACGAGCACTGCCGCATATGATCGTGTTGATCGACAACTACGATTCGTTCACCTACAACCTGGTTCAACGGTTGGGCGAGATCGACCCCACGCTCGACATTCGCGTGGTGCGCAATGACCAGGTTTCGGTCGACGAGATCGCCGCCTTGCGGCCCTCGCATCTGATCATCTCGCCCGGTCCCTGCACTCCCAGCGAGGCAGGCATTTCGTGCGCCTGTGTCGAACGTTTCGCCCCGCACCTGCCGTTGCTGGGGGTGTGCTTGGGCCACCAGTCGATTGGCCAGGCGTTTGGTGCCGAAATCGTGCGGGCCCAACGACTGATGCACGGCAAGACCGACCAGATTTTTCACGACAATCGGGGGCTGTTCGCGGGGCTACCCAACCCGTTCATCGCCACGCGCTATCACAGCCTGGTCATTCGCCCCGGTACCTTGAGCAACGAGTTCGAGGTTTGTGCCTGGAGCCAGGGCCCCGACGGCCAGCCGGAGATCATGGCCCTACGGCATCGCCATTTTCCGCTGCATGGGTTGCAGTTCCACCCCGAAAGCTTTCTCACCGATCACGGTACGGAACTGCTGAGCCGGTTCATTGCCATTGGGTCTGCCGCCGCGACCGCGAGCCAGGGCCCGGCGACATGATCTCTGTCACCGAAGCGCTGGCCATCATCGCGTCGAGGGTATCGTCGCGACCGGCGGTTGAATTCGACGTCCAGGACACGGCGGGGCTGACGCTGACCGAAGACATTGCCAGCGATATCGACTCGCCCCCCTGGGACAAGTCGATCGTCGATGGCTATGCAGTGCGCACCGCCGAACTGGTCGACGGCGCGGCCACGCTCGACGTGATCGAGGAAATTGCCGCCGGCCAGGTTCCCACGCGATCGCTGGCGGCCGGTCAGGCCACGCGCATCATGACCGGAGCCCCCATCCCCGCCGGCGCCGATGGCGTCGTCATGGTCGAGTTCACCGAGTGTGAAAGCCGCGCCGGATTGCACGACCGTGTGTCCATTCGCGAAGCGCGTGTGCGCCCCGGCGGCAACATCTTGCCCCGCGCAGCCGCGCTGCGGCGCGGTCAACTGGTGCTCCCCACCGGCACGGTGCTCGGTCCCGCGCAGATCGCACTGCTGTGCGAGGTCGGCCGCCCGCGGGTGCGGGTGATCTCCCCCGTGCGAGCCGCGGTGCTGGCCACCGGCAACGAGCTGGTCGACCCCAGCCAGCAACCAGGCCCCGGCCAAATTCGCAACTCGAATGGACCAATGCTGGCTCAGCAATTGCGCGCCATGGGGGCCTTGGTGCAGAACTTGGGCGTGGCCCGCGACGATCGCGACGCGCTGCGCACGGCAATTGCCCGGGCCAAGGCCGGCGATCTGTTGGTGCTGTCGGGCGGTGTTTCAGCCGGTGTGCTCGACCTCGTGCCGGGCGTGCTGGCGGAACTAGGTGTGGTCCAGCAATTCCACAAGGTGCGCATCAAGCCGGGCAAGCCGTTGTGGTTCGGCATTTGGCCGCAAACGGCCGGCGCGTGCTACGTGTTTGGCCTGCCGGGTAACCCGGTGAGCAGCTTCGTTTGTTGCCAGCTTTTTGTGCGCGCGGCGCTCGAACGATTGCAGGGGCGGCCCGAGGTGCAACCTGCCACGCTCTTAGCCGTGCTGGCCAACAGCTTCACCCAGCGGGGCGAGCGCCCCACGTATCACCCGGCCAAACTAGATTTCGGTACGCACGGCGCGCGTGTGGAAGCGCTGCGGTGGCAAGGCTCGGCCGACCTGTTGGGGTTGGCCCAAGCCAACGCGCTGGCAGTGTTTCCCGAGGGTGACCGCCTGTTCGCGGCCGGCGAAACAATTTCCGTGCTGCCGCTGTAGCGCGCCGCGGCGGCCAGCACAGGCAGCCGTGAACACCGTTGACTCTGCAAGGCCCAAGCGTTACCCGTCGCGGCTTCGACTGGCGGTGCCTTGGCTCTCGGTTCGGCTTCTACTGGCGGCGTCCGCCGTGCGGCACTATTTTGGTTACAATGCGCCGCGAAGTCGCCGAGGCATGGGTGCCACTCGCATGGGTGCCACTGGCTTTGCCAGTGCTCTGAGTCGCAATTGACTTTGCGGTTCCCCTGCTAGTGAATCCATCACACCGCGACGGCGCTTCGGACGCCAACTGTCATCGTACACATGGCCGCCGAAAGGGTGTCTTTTTTGGGCAAGTTCGGATGACGCTTCCACCCCACGGCGATCACGAGTTTACTCGGCTCGAGGCCGGGGCCGACGATGTGGACCTGGTCGAGGTGCTGTTCGACC
>CAYSXM010000441.1:0-4555 GCA_964434905.1 uncultured Pirellulales bacterium
AGTGCATTTGGCACACATCGGCTGCCCGGTGTTGTGCGATCGGCAGTACGGTGGCCGCAGCCAGATTACCCGTGGCGAAATCGAGCGTACTCTCGATCCGGAGTTGATATTAGAGCGTCAGGCCCTGCACGCGCGGCGGTTGGTCATCGCGCACCCTCAGACGGGCCAGCCTCTTGAATTGCTGGCACCACTGGCATCCGACCTCGAGTCGACACTCGCGGCGTTGCGCGCGTCGCGGAGCTTGTAAGCACCGATTGCACGATCTAGGCTTGGTCGCTTGGGATGGCCTTCGATGCGCTGTATTTTCAGAAAGTATGGCCTGTGAAACTCGTTAAGTACCGTGCCCCGTCGGGCGAAGCTGGTGTCGGACTGTGGCGGCACCAAGAGATCGTGCCACTCGATCTGACGGGGGGGCAGTTTCGTTCGCTGACCGACATCCTCGAGTCGGACGATCGTTCGGCCACGGTGGAATTCCTGATCGATCGAAAAGCACATGCCATCGCCGAAGAGGAGGCGGTGCTGCTGGCACCGCTGGATGCCCAGGAGGTGTGGGCGGCTGGCGTGACCTATCGCCGTAGCCAATCGGCGCGCATCGAGGAATCGGTCGGCGCTGCCTGGTGCTACCAGAAAGTGTATGACTCTCCGCGGCCGGAGCTTTTCTTCAAGGCCACGCCACATCGGGTGGTAGGGCCCGGACAGGCCATTCGCATTCGCCAGGACTCGGCTTGGAACGTGCCCGAGCCCGAGTTGGCCTTGGTGCTCAATACGCGGATGCAACTGGTCGGCTATACCATCGGCAACGACATGAGTTCGCGATCGATCGAAGGGGAGAATCCGCTCTACCTGCCACAGGCCAAGCTGTACGACGGTTGCTGTAGCCTGGGCCCGGCAATCATCCTGGCCGAGCGTTTGCCCACCGCCGACGAGTGCGAAATCCGCCTCACGGTGCGGCGTGGCGAGCACTTGGCATTTCAAGGCCAGACGAACACCGATCAAATGGCTCGTACCTTCGACGATTTGATCCGTTGGCTGGCACGAGAAAACTCATTTCCCCAGGGGGTGTTTCTGCTAACCGGCACCGGCATCGTTCCGGAGGCCAGTTTCACGTTGCACCCGGGCGACACCGTTGAAATAACGATCGCGGGGCTGGGCACTTTGGTGAACCCCGTGGTCCAAGGATAACGATTCTGCCGAACAGAATGGCAGCCGATTTGCCGAGATGAAGTTTGTACCCCACAGTAGTTCAGAGGGCAGAATTACCGCGAGGTGAAACTCGATGAACGCCCTCGGAACCTTGGTTATCTCCTGAGGGGGCATCGCATGAGCCGTGTTCGGATCGCGCTGGCGACGTGTGCCCTGGCGGTCGTCTTCTTGATGCCAGCGACCGCCGGCGCCACGTGACCGCCGCGCCGCGACTCCCGGTCGGGAGGCGACGACCTGGCCAAACTGTGGAAGCAGTTTCAGGGCTATTGCCACGACAACCCAGGTGCCGCCGCGGGGCTCGGGGGGGCGATTAGCATCGGTGCCATGTGCTGGTTTGTGCTGGTCAGTTCGGCCAACTCATCCGCGGCGTCGTGGCGCGACATGGGCGGCGCAGGCGACGTAGTGGGCGACGAGCTTTTCGACGATTGACCGCGACGGCGACGGCCCTGCGGAACTGCCCTACGGAAGTTCAACGGGCTGCTAGTTTCTCGCCCAACAAGAAATGCATCAGGTTTCGGGTGCCCAACATGCGTGGCGCCGCGAACATCTCTCCGGCCGCGTAACCGGCGGCCAGGCCTTGGACCAGGGCCAGGGCACGCACCCGCTCGAACAGATGTTGCTTCTCTGGCGGGAACTGCGTTTCGTAGCAGCGGATCGAAGCTAGCTTGGCATCCAGTGTGTCGGCGATGTCGACCACGAACTGCCCTGGGCCTGCTGGCTGCGCCAGCGAACCAAAGGCCAAGGTGTAATACAACTGCATCGAGATGGTGTGGACCGGAAGTCCGTCGAAGTATTGGTCCCATTTGCTGAGCCGCGAATAGAACACGCCGGCGTCGGTAATTTGCATCGCTTGCCAGTGGTCGGGCGAGGCCAGCGGGGTTTTTTCGCCAAAGCCTAACACGACCCGGGGACGGTATTGGCGAAAAACCTTGCCCAGCGCGACGCGCGCCTCGAACGAGTCGAATAGCCGGCGGTTAGGCAGACCCAGGTTCACACGTACTGCGGCCCCCAATGCCTCGGCGGCGCGTTGGGCTTCCACCAGGCGTACCTCGGGGCCTGGCGACTTGGGGGTTGGCTCGCCGTCAGTCAGATCGACAATACCTACCCGATATCCTTGCCGCGACAGTTTGGCTAGCGTGCCTCCACAGGCGATTTCCACGTCGTCGGGATGTGCTCCAACCGCGATCACATCGAGAGATGTTTCGTCCATATCGGGGTGCAGCTCCGTTGGTTTGGCGCAACGTCCGTTCATGCTGTGCGGAATTCAACAGGCCTTCAAGTCGCGACGGGCACTCGCGGCGGCGGGCCGTTCAACCATCGGAAGTCCGCTGGCGGACGCGATCTCGCGTGCCGCGGCAACCGTGACGGGAATGTTCTTGAAGGCCGGCGTGCGCGAGGCCTGATCTACCTGACGGCCGACCAGCACGTTGGCCTCGGGATAGTACATCAGGGCATTGCCCGGGCGAATGGCGGGGAACGCACGGGCCAGCACGCGCAGCGCGCCGGTCGCGCTGGCCACTTCGACGGGCTGGTCGTGCACCAGGCCGCGGCGTGCCAGATCGTTGGGGTGCAACAAGATGACGTCGCGCCGATCTTGTCCACGGTACAAATCGTAATCTTCGTAAACGACGGTGTTGAATTGCCCCTCGCTACGCACGGTCATTAACCGCAGAGTCTGGTCGTCGCTAGCGTTGGCCGAGGGCGCGTGCAGGAAGAACTTCGCACGCCCGCTGGCGGTGGGAAAGCGCGGTTCGTGCAGTACGCGGTTTTCGACGGGAAATTCGCGCTGGGTGTCGTCGATTTCGGCAAGTGCGGCACAGCCTGGAATGGCCGCGGCGATCGCCCGGCGAATCTCCCGGTGGCGGCGCATGGCCCGCCAATCGACGCGCTCGCAACCGAGCACCGCTTCGGCTAACCGGCAAACGATTTCGACCTCGCTGCGCGGTCCCTGGTGCCGGGAGGGGCCACCGTCGCTGAGGCGAACATAGTTGAACATCGACTCTTGCGTGGTCGGTTCGGGTTCCTCGTCACGGGCCAGGACCGGCAAAATAATCGTTTCACGTGCCAGGCCGTGCGCGTGGCCCGAGTTCAGTGTGGTGTTCAGATAAACCAGGTGGTCGAGCTGGGCCAGGGCAGCGGTGGTAAACCGAGCGTCGGGGTTGGAGCCGAACAGGTTACCCCCCAGGCAGAAGCCCACCCGCAGCGCGCCGGCGGCAGCCTGTTCCACACATCCCAAAGTGTCCAGCCCAGGGGTGGTGGGCAACGTGACGCCCAACGTGGCTTGCAGGCGCTCGAACACTGCCTGCTTGAGCGTGGGAGTCACGCCCATGGTGCCAATGCCCTGCACGTTCGAGTGGCCGCGGATGGGCAGTAGGCCGCAGTGTCTGCGACCCACCATGCCACGCAACAGCGCTAAGTTGGCAATCGCCTGCACATTTTCCACGCCGTGGCAATGGTGGGTGATGCCCATGGTCCAAGCGAACACGGCACGGTTGGCGGCAGCATAGCGGCGGGCCAGGTCGTCGACCTGTGCGTAGGGGACGCCCGAGGCTTGCTCGAGTGCGTGATATTCGAGCTGGTCGAGATGCGCCCCCAGTTCCGATCCGGCATCGCAGTGCCGCGCGACGAAGTCTTCGTCGACGGCTCCTAGTTCGCGCACGCGCTTGGCCAACGCAGTGAGCAGCGCCAAGTCGCCACCCACGTGTGGCTGAATGTAGAGGCTGGCGATTTCACTGCCAAACAGCAAGCTGCGCGGATCGCTGGGAACGCGAAACCGCACCAGTCCGGTCTCCACCACCGGGTTGATCACGACCACCTGGCCGCCGCGGCGGCGCAGGTGCATTAGCGAGGTCATCAGCCGGGGGTGATTCGAGGCGGGGTTACCGCCGATCAAGAACAACAGGTCGGTCTGTTCCAGGTCGGCTAGCTCAATGGTCGAGGTTCCAACACCGATAGCGCTCGACAACCCCACGCCGCTGGCCTGGTGACAATAGTAGCTGCAGTTGTTCACATTGTTGGTGCCGAGAAGCCGGGCGAACAGTTGCAACAGAAACGCGGCTTCGTTGGAACTGCGGCCGCTGGAATACCAGAACGTTTGGTTGGCGCTGACGGCGCGCAGTTGCTGGGCCACGCGCGCGAGTGCGTCGTCCCACGCGATGGGCCGATAGTGCGTGTCGCCCGCGCCGGCCATCACCGGTTGGGTCAACCGGCCACAGTTTTCTAGATCGCGTGGCGAGAACTGTTGCAGTTCAGCCAGGGAATAACGGCTCCAGAAGTCGGGCCTGATGGCGCCCTGCATGTCGGCTGCCATGGCCTGCAGCGATTTCTTGCAGACCTCGGGAAAGCCGCCGCG
>CAYSXM010000442.1:0-4552 GCA_964434905.1 uncultured Pirellulales bacterium
CTGCTTCAGCCTGATCGCCGGCCCGCTGCTGCAGAGCTGGAACGTGCAGCAGTTACCATTTGGTGAATGGCCGCGTGTCAATCGAACGCTAGCACCTATCAGCTAGCTAAATTACTACATTCGTAACTGATGGTTTCGAGCTTGTCCGCCAATATTTCCCAGTCGTAATGTTCCAACATGACCTCGCGACCGCGACGCGCCTGGGCCTGCATCGCCTCGGGTTGGCGAACCGCTCGAATCAATGCGTCGGCCAATGGTTCGATGCCGTCGACAACTTCCAGATGGTCGCCCGGTTGCAGGTGCAATCCTTCGGCGCCGATCTTGGTCGAAACAACCGGGGTGCGCATCGCCAAGGCCTCCAGAATCTTCAAACGCGAGCCGCCGCCAATGCGTAGGGACACGGCCATCACCCCGGCCTGTGCCAAATAGGGACGCACGTCGGGCACGTCGGCGAACAATTCGACCCCTGCCTGTTGGCTTGCCGCGTTGACCAACCAATCGGGCGGCTGTCGTCCGACAATCCACAATCTGGCAGCCGGTTCCTGGGCGCGGACACGCGGAAACACCTCTTCGAGCATTACCCGGCACGCATCCTGGTTCGGACGCCAGTCGAGGCTGCCCACGAACAAGATCGTGCGGGGGTCACGCGGTTCGTCGCGAGGCAGGAAGAAGTCGGTGTCTACGCCGTTGTCGACCACGGCTACCTGGCGTGCTCCGAACTGGCGTTCGGCCAAACGTGCGTCTTCCTGGCTGACCGTTATTAGGCGCGCGGCTTGGGTGAAGGCCCGACGTTCGAAGCGCAGGAATTTTTGCCACTGTTGCTTGATGTACCAACGCTTCAGGGGATGGGTCTCGTTCTCCCAATATCGCTGCCAGATTTGCGATTCGACATTGGCCGCCATCACAATCGCGCGTGCGGCGGGCACCGCGGACAGCGGCGCGAAATAGGGCGCCCAATCGCACTGCCAGAGATCGACGGGGTGGTGGGCCGCGAAGTGGGCCAGCGTGGCCCGCAGCGCCCGGCTGTTGTGCGTGGCCACCGAGTAGGGTTGCGTCGAGAACAGATTGGCGGCTAGTCGTGCGTAGAACCCCAGGCCGCTCTTGCCTGGCAAGGGGCGGTCGACCACCACGGTCTCAACGCCCAGCGACCGCGCCCAGTCGATGGCCGCCTGACCCTCGGCCGGATCTGCATGGCGATGGCAGAGGTAGGTAATACGATGTCGTCCCGCCAGCCGTCGCAACAAGTTGTGCGGACGAATGCGTCCGCCAGAGGTGGGCGGAAACGGAATCTCCTCATTGACAATCGCCACGTGCAGGCGCCGGCGCGTGCCGGCCACGGAGCGAGGTGCCACAAGTGGTTGAATGGTGGACATGCGAAGTGGAACGCGGGCCAAGAGGGGAGTTAACGCGATGTCGATACGTGGCGCGGATAAAACACCGGTGCGCCCCCGCCAGGTGGCAACCGAAATGGTCCTAGAAGCACTTCCTCGAGCACTCCGGCGCCGGCCCCCAGATGCACCGCCAGGAAGACCAAGGGCAGCCAGGGTGCCATGCGCCAGCCACGAGGGTGGGTCAGGGCCACGCCTAACGATACGAGCAACACCAGCGCCGCATAAAACGCCACGCAACCGAAGAATACCGCGGCCAAAATGGGAGAGAACAGGGCACAGATCGGGCCAACCACCAGGCCGGCCACGAAGCAGGCTGGCACAAAACTTCCGGGAGAAAATGTGTCGGGGTGCTTACGGAACAGGCGGCCACGTCCACGGCCGTATCGAAACATTTGCCGCATCAATCCCTTGAGATCTGCCCGGGGGTAATAACGCACCCGCAGTTGGGGTGTGAGAAAGCACTTCAAGCCTTCTTTGTCGATGCGGTGGTTGAATTCCACGTCTTCGCAAGCATCGAACCGTTCGTCAAACAAACCCAGCCGGTCGAAAACTTCGCGACGATAGGCCACTGCCACGCTATGGGCCGGCACCTCGCGCTCGGTGTCGGAATAAATATAGGACGCTGGATGATGCCCCAGAAACGAGGCCCGCGCGGCGGCAATATCCTGTTGCACGACGGTGGCGCGAGATACATCGAGCGGCTGAGGGCGCCCCAGGCAATCGGCGCCACTGCGGGCAAACGCTGCAGCCAAACGCTTGAAATACTGATCGGTCTCCAATTCGCAGTGCGCGTCAACCACCAGCACCAAGTCTCCTTCTGACTCGACAACCCCCACGTTGCGCGCCACGCTGGACCATTGGCGCGGATTGGGCACCAACCGTACTTGGGGATGACGATCGACGATTTGTTGGACGACCTCGCGGGTCATATCGGTCGACTGACCATCGACCACAATGATCTCGAAACGATCGGGATCGTAGTCCTGTCGCAACAACTCTTCGAGCGTGTGACCGATGAAACGCTGTTCATTGCGAATGGGTACCACAACCGAGATCATCGGCCATTGGCCGTCGAAGGCGCTGGCGACAATTTCGCTAGGCGCCGAATAGGTGCGTGCCAAACTCATGGGCGACTGTTTCCTAGGAGGTGTCCGTTCCAAAGTTGTCGTCTCAAGGCAGAATACAGGGGGGCTCAATCAACCCCGCGCGCTACGTGATTCACTGGTTGGCCATAGTTGTAGGCATAGCCGCTCGAGGGCACGCCGCTCAGCACCGCCCCCAACACCTTGGCGCCACCGCCGACCAGGCGCTCGACAGCCTGCTTCACCTGAGGGGTGCGACTGACATTCCGCATCACGGAAATCAAGGTGCCGTCGCACACCCGAGCAATCAGCAACGAGTCGCTCACTGGTAAAACCGGGGGGGCGTCGACGATGATGTACTGGTAACGGCCGCGCAACCCGTCGACCAGGTTCTTGAAGGCGTTCGTGCTCAACAGCATGTGCGGACTGGCGTTGAGATGCCCCGCCGGCAGGAACTGCAGCCGATCGGACCAATTGGTCACCACGGCGTCGTCGAAGGCGATGCGGCCGTCGAGCACCTCGGCCAAGCCTGGGCCCAGGGGCGTCTCGAACAATGAGTGCAGGTCGGGCGATCGCATATCGGCATCAATCAGCAGGGTGCCGCCGGGCGATACCCGCGACAGGCTTACCGCCAGGTTCGAGGCCAGACTGGTCTTGCCTTCCTGGCTCACCGCGCTGGCCACCACCAGTACCTGAACGTTGTCCAAGGTCTCGGAAACAAGCAGGTTGGTGCGAACGTACTCGATGCTTTCCTGGAATCGACTCAGGTGCCGGCCCAGGCGCCCATTCTGCCGATCGCGAGCCAACACCGGGCGATTGGGTAGCGCCGCCACCTCGCCCAACACATTCAGGTGCACGTCTTGAACAATCTGCTGGGGCTCGGCGATGCGCCGCACGAGCCGCTCCCACACGAGCGCTCCCACGAACGGGCAACATAATCCGCCCAGCGCGGCCGCCAGCATTTTGAGCCACGGAATTTCCTCGACGGGGCGGCGGGGTGGCTGGGCACGAATCAGTTCCTCGACCTGGCTCGGCGCCCGGGTTTCGGTACGTAGTGCCTCGGCCCGAGCGGTCAGACGCTGATACACCTCTTCGGCCTGAGCCAGGTCGGCGCGGGCAAATTCGAGTTCCAGCGACTTGGCCGCCATTTCGTCGACCCCGCCTTCGGAAGATTCCCCCTCGGAATTTCGAGCGCCGTCGATTTGCGTGCGCAGACTGGCAATCATCATTTCGTTCGCTTCGATCTTGATTTCCAACTGTCGCAGATCGGAACGCTGACGCTCGATCTGGCCTTGCTCCACCTTGGAAATCACGTTGGCTCGGAGTTGCGCTCGCAACGTTTCCAGGTAACGCACGTGCTGGTCGATTTCGCTGCTCAGACGCCGCACCACCGGATCGAGCTTGGAATTCTTGGAGACCATTTCGGCCGAGGTTAACTGCTCGCGGCGAGCCGCGACGAGTTCCTCTAGTCGCTTGATCTGTGGCTCCGCGTCGAGCGCCAAATCGACTGCCGTCGCGGACACCTCGACTTGACCTTCCGACACCATTTCCTGGTACACGCGCTGCTGGGCCTTGAGCAACTCTTGCTCCACTTCCAGCCCGGTCAGCCGTTCGCGCAACGCCGCGTTCGGGCCGCCCCCCACGAGCAATTGGTTGGTCCCAATCGACAGGGTGACTTCCTGACCGGCCTGCTTGGCCAATTGTCGCAACCGCTCGCGAAGTTCTTCCAACTTCTTGGAGCGCGCGCCCCGCTCTTCCTCCAGCAACTCGATGATCCGCTGGTTCCGCGATCCGGTCACTTCACCGTAAAATTCCGTAAACGAATCCACCACCACATTGACCAGTTCCGCGGATCGCACCGGGTCGTTGGCCTCGTACGATACCTCGAACAACTCCGACTGGCCGACCGGAGCGACCCCCAAATGTCTCTTCAGGCGATCAATGGCCATTGCCGGGTCGCCGCCGGCCGCCAACATGCCCGTGCGAGCCACAACCCGCTCGAGCACCAGGGGGCTGCGTAACAACTCGAGCTGCGTGGCGATAAACGGCGCGTTGTTGTTGCTCTCGCGGTCTTGCTTG
>CAYSXM010000443.1:0-4550 GCA_964434905.1 uncultured Pirellulales bacterium
CTCGGTGGCCATTTCCAGAGGCTGACCCCGGGCGCCGGCAGGCCGGTTCGCTCCCAGGGCAGGGCCTGCTGCTGGATGTATGGCAACAACCTGGCACCGAGGGGTTTGGCCCGCCATCGGCGCGGGGTTTTTGCAACGCAACTGATGACGCGACCGCACACCCGCTAGTCCGGAACCGGATTCATGCTTGGGCCTCGCCACCATTTTCCACGGCGTCCAGGCGCCACGCGCAGCACCGCGCTGCGCGCCGTCGGTGGCGAGCCGCTCGAGCCGCGCTGGCTGTTGGCCGCCAGTAGCCTGGTTTCGCCCGACCTGCCGGAAGTTGGCACCGCAGGCCTGGCAGCCGCGGCCAAACTGCCAACCTGGCCGGCCGGACTTGACCCCCAAGACCCGCAGGTGGCCACCGCGCTGGCCACGGCGCTCTCGCCCGAGCTGCTCGACCCGCGCAACCAATGGCTGGTTTCGACCGTCGACGCGTCGGCCGTGGCGCGCTGGCAATCGTTGGCCGAGGTCGTGACGGTCGAACCGGTTTCCTGGTTGGACAACTACTATTTGGTCGGCTTGTCGCCGGGCGTATCGCTGGTCGATGGCCAAACGCTGTGGTCGGCCGACGCCGATGTCGCCTCGGCCGAGCCGCTGGTGCCGCGCAGCCTGCGCCCACGGTTCGTGCCAGACGATCCGCTGTTCGCCAACCAGTGGCACCTGCGCAACACCGGGCAAACTGGTGGCACGTCGGGCTGGGATGCCAACCTGGTGCCGGCTTGGGATACGGCGTTGGGCAACGGGGTGGTGATCGGCGTGGTGGACGACGGCCTCGAGTTTGCGCACCCCGACCTGGTGGCGCGGTACCTGGCCGCGGCCAGTTTCGATTTCAACGACAACGACCCCGACCCCACGCCCACCGCCAACCAACCACACGGCACCTCGGTGGCCGGTGTGGCTGCCGCCAGCGGCAACAACGCGCTGGGCGTGTCGGGTGCGGCGCCCGCCGCGCAACTGGCCGGGTTGCGGCTGTTGGCCGCGCCAGTGACAGATGCCCAGGAAGCGGCCGCGTTGACCTATGCCAACCAAGCGGTGGCAATTTACAACAACAGTTGGGGGCCCGATGACGACGGTCTCCGGCTCGAAGGGCCTGGCACACTGACCCGTGCCGCGCTGTCCAACGCCGTGCAGGGCGGGCGCGCAGGGCATGGCAATGTTTACGTGTGGGCCGCCGGCAATGGCCTGTTGGCCAACGACAACGTGAACTACGACGGCTATGCCAATAGCCGTTTTGTAATCGCCGTGGCGGCGATCGACGACGACGGTCGCCAGGCCTATTACAGCGAGCCGGGCGCGCCCTTGTTGCTGTCGGGCTATTCCAGTGCGTCGGGCCTGGGCGTGACCACGACCGACCTGGTGGGGGCGGGCGGCTACACGGCCGGCGACTATACGAGCACCTTTGGCGGCACCTCGTCGTCGGCCCCACTGGTGGCCGGCGTGATCGCGTTGATGCTTGAGTTGAACCCCAATCTCAGCTATCGCGATGTGCAGCATTTGTTGGTGAACACCGCCCGGCAGAACGACCCCACCGACCCTGGCTGGTCGCTCAATGGCGCTGGCCGACACATCAACCACAAATATGGTTTTGGTTCGGTCGACGGCGCCGCTGCCGTCGCCGCCGCCGGCACCTGGACCAATGTCGGCCCCGAGCTGGCAGTGGGGTCAGGCACGTTGGCTGTGGCCGCGGCACTGCCCGACAACAACCCCACCGGTGTGACCCAGACCACCACGGTGACCACGCCGCTAGTGGTCGAGCACGTTTCGGTTCGGCTGCACGCCACGCACCCGTTTCGAGGCGATTTGCAAGTCGTGCTTACCGCGCCGTCGGGCACGCAATCGGTGTTGGCCACGAAGCACAACGACTCGGGCGACAACTACGCCGATTGGGAATTCACCTCGACGCGCCACTGGGGCGAGTTGTCGCTGGGCAATTGGAGCTTGCAGGTATCGGACCTGGCCACGGGCGACGTCGGCACCTGGGATAGCTGGGAACTACGGCTCTTCGGTACGGCTCCGTCGGGCGACCCCGCCCCGCGGGTGTTGGGCGCCCTGCCCCTGGGAACCACTACGGCGCCGGTGTCGTATCTGGATATTGATTTTAGCCGGGCGATGAATGCGGCCAGTTTCAATCTGGCGGCCGATGTGCTGAGTTTCACCGGCCCAGAAGGGGATCTGAGCGGCCAACTGACCGGCGCCAGTTGGATCGATCCCGACACGCTGCGCGTGGCCTTTGCACCGCGGATTCTGCCAGGGGCCTACAGCCTGGTGTTGGGCAGCCATGTGGCCGCGGTGGGCGGGCTCGAGCTCGATCAAGATGGCGACGGCCAGGCAGGCGAATCGCCCGACGATCAGTTCACCGCTACCTGGACCTTGGTGCCGGGGACGCTGGGTGCGGTGTTGGGCAGCGTTTGGCGCGATGTGGAAAACAACGCTGTGCGCGATCCGATCGACCCGCCTTTGGCCGCGTGGCAAGTGTTCGCCGATCTCAACGGCAACGGCACGCACGACACCCAAGCCGTGGTCACATTCGCCGCCGCGAGCTTGCCGGTGACGATCCCCAATCCCGGCGTGCGCAATTCCACGTTGACGGTGGCCGGGCTGCCGGGACCGGTGCTCGATGTCGATGTGACCGTTTCATTCCAGCACGCCAACGATGCCGATCTCGATGTCTATTTGATCGCCCCCGACGGCACCCGCGTGGAGTTGTTTACTGACGTCGGCGGCACCGGCGACCACTTCACGCTGACCACGCTCGACGACGAGGCGGCCACGGGAATTGCACTCGGCACGGCGCCATTTGCCGGGGCATACCGCCCTGAGGGATTGTTGGCGCTGTTCGATGGTCGCGATCCGAACGGCCTCTGGCGATTGGAAGTCACGGACGACAGCTCGGCCGTGGCCGGTTCGCTGGAAAGCTGGTCGCTACGCCTCACTGTCGCCGAACCTGCGGCCACCAGCATCGGCGCGGGCGGCTATCAGTTGGTGGGGCTCCCGGCCGGTACCTATCGGGTGTGGGAGACGTTGCCCAGTGGCTGGCGACAAACGCTGCCCGGCGCCGGCAGTGGTTTTTTTCACACGGTGACGCTGGCCGCGGGGCAGATCGCGACGGGCTACGATTTCGGCAACTTCAACCCGGCGCTGGTCAACCAAGCGCCGCTGCTCGACGCGCTGTCCGACCAGAACATCGACGAAGGGGCCACGCTTTCGTTCCTGGCCGTGGCCAGCGACCCCAACCCCGGCGACGTGTTGACGTTCAGCCTGGGGCCAGGCGCGCCAGTTGGCGCGTCGATCGACCCCCAGAGCGGCCTGTTCACTTGGGTCACGATCGACGACACGGGCGGCGCCGCGGTGCCGATTACCGTGATCGTTACCGACAACGGTCTGCCGGCGCTGGGTGCCTCGCGCACGTTCTTGGTGACGGTGGCCAATCGGGCGCCCAGCGTGACCATCGCGGGCCCCAGCG
The DNA here is from genome assembly GCA_964434905.1 of uncultured Pirellulales bacterium. Classification (GTDB taxonomy): domain Bacteria; phylum Planctomycetota; class Planctomycetia; order Pirellulales; family CAYNRE01; genus CAYSXM01. The sequence continues at coordinate 3,506 of CAYSXM010000443.1, forward strand.
TGGCCTATCGCGGCGAGGCGCTGGATTTCACGCTGTCGGGTTCCGACCCCTCGCCGGTCGACCATGGCGCGCTGACGTTCGAGCTGGACTTCAACGGCGACGGCACGGTCGACCAGGTGCTGGGTGCGACGCCGCCAGATTTTCTCCTGGCCCATGCGTATGCGGCTAGCGGCACGTATCAATTCACCGTGGTGGCGCGCGACAAGGATGGCGCGGCCAGCGCGCCGGCAGTTCACACCGTGGTAGTGAGCGACTATGTGCTGCGTGCCGACGACCAGAACCCCGCAGTGACCAACTTGATCTGGGGTGGAACCCCCGGCGTCGACGCGCTGTTCGTGTTTACCCAAGGGCCCGGCGTGGTGTTGTTCGCTCAGTGGGAAAACACCCAAGTGGTGAACAAGACCAGCGTCATTCCCCTGCTGACGGGCCGCGTGATCGCCCATGGTTTCGGCTTGCCCGACGCGCTGGTCGCCGAGTTTCTGGTGGGCCGCTCGGCCGAACTGTACGGCGGCGCCGGCGACGATGTTCTGGTCGGCGGCTTTTTGGGCGACACGCTCGACGGTGGCGACGGCGACGACATCTTGCTGGGCGGCACCCGTTTCCCCGACGCAGCCGACGTGCTGCTCGGGGGCGCAGGGGTCGACCTGTTGTGGGGGCACCTGGGGGCCGACACGCTCGATGGCGGCGCCGGCGGCGACTTGTTGTTGGGCGATGCCTTCCAGTTTGGCGATCTCCCCTCAGCCGTGTTCGCCGTGCAAGCCGAATGGCGCTCGGCACGCAGCTATGCCGACCGCGTGGCCAATTTGCTGGGCATCGGCGGCGGGCCGCGCAGCAATGGCGACGCCGTGCTGGCGCCTGGCAGCACCGTGGGTAGCGACGGTGCCGTCGATGCCGTGTTGGGCGGGCCGGGCGACGACTGGTTCCTGGACGATCTGGCGAGCGACCTCATCGCCGACTTGGAGCCGTCGGAAACCGCGACGAACACCGGGGCGTAGTGCAGCGTCCGTCGTCCTTTGACGAATCCGAGACAACTCCCGCTGCATTA
>CAYSXM010000444.1:0-4542 GCA_964434905.1 uncultured Pirellulales bacterium
CCTTCGAAGGACACACACATCATGTGCTGGGGGTTAGCTGGAAGTTCGATGGCAGCCTGCTGGCCAGCGCGGGCGCCGACAAGGTTCTCAAGATCTGGAATTTTGATACCGGCGAGCAGCAACGAACCATTGCCGGATACACCAAGGAAGTGACCGCGGTGACCTTTCTGGGCGATGCGGCACAGACGCTGTCCAGTGCAGGCGACGCCGCGGTGCGGTTGCACAACATCGACGATGGCAAGACCACTCGCAGCTTCACGGCAACCGGCGTATTCCTGCATTGCGTGGCCGCCACGCCCGACTTGCGGCTGGTGGCCGCGGGGGGCGAAGATGGCGTGCTACGCGTGTGGAACGGTGCCGACGGCAAGTTGCTGGTCGAGTTTGGCGCGCCCGACCAGGCCGGCGCTACGGCATCGCCAAAGTGATTTGTGCGATGTGCACTTTCGCGGCACGGTTGGCGATGATCTCGGCAGCGTGTCCAGGTGGAAAAGCGCCACGACGGATTTTTTCAGCGCCCCGTCAGGCAGATGGGCCCACGAACTCGACCTGAATCGATGACCGTACCCTAGGGCGTTCGCGCCCTTCAATCGACTTATCGTCGCGCCATGCAGCTAAGGGGCCATGGGCATGCATCCCACCATCGCCGCGGCCTGGCAGCATTATCAGCAGGGCCAATTGGCGCAGGCGGAGCGCCTCTGCCGGCAGGTCTTGGCGGCCAACGCGCGCGAGGCCGACGGCTGGAATCTGTTGGCCCATTTGGCCGAGCGTGCCGGTCATCTCGACGAGGCACTGAGTTTCGCGCGTCAGGCCAGCGAAATCGATCCCGGCGGAGCGCGTCATTGGACACTGTTGGGCGATTTGTCGGAAAACCGCCGCGAGTTCCAGCAAGCAATTTCATGCTATCGCCAGGCCGTTGCACTCGAACCTCACAGCGCCGCGGCTTGGAACAACATGGCAGCGGTGTGGAAATCGCTGGGCGACTTGCCCGGCGCGATCGAGGCCACGAAAACCGCGCTGGCGGCGGCGCCAGACCACGCAGCCATTCGCAGCAACCTGTTGACCATGCTGCAATACGACCACCGGCCAAGTGGTGCCGAACTGTTGGCTGAACACCGGCGATATGGCGCCTGGTGGGGTTCGCAGCGTGGGCTTGTTCCAGCGCCCCACAACCTGGCCGATGCGGAAAGACGCTTGCGCATTGGCTATTGTTCGCCCGATCTGTGCGAGCACGCGGTGGCGAGGTTCTTCGAGCCAATCCTGGCCGCGCACGATCGCACGCGGTTCGAGTTGTTCCTCTATTCCGAATGCCCCGTGGTCGACGACGTGGGCCGCCGGATGCGTGCCTCGAACGACACCTGGCGCGTAACCTGGATGCGCCCCGCCGCCCAGGTGGCCCAAGAGATTCGCGACGATCACATCGATATCTTGGTCGATCTGGCGGGCCATACGCGGCACAACCGGCTGGATATTCTCGCCCAGCGCGCCGCACCAATACAGGCAACTTACTTGGGTTACCCTGGCATCACCGGGCTGACTGCAATCGACTATCGCATTACCGATGCCGTGCTCGATCCACCCGAGCCAAACGCCGCGGCTGGTGGTGAACCACCAGACCAGCCCGGGCCGGAAACGCTGGTACGGCTGGCACACGGGTATGCCTGTTTTCGCGCGCCGGAAGGGTCGCCACCGGTGGCGCCGGCCCCCTGTGTGGCGCGGGGCCAGGTGGCGTTGGGTTCGCACCATCCGTTGGTGAAGCTCAATCCGCCGGTGTTTGCCGCCTGGCGCCAGATCATGGAGCAAGCCAGTTCAGCGCGGCTGGTGATGTTTCGGAGCGATTTTTCCGGCGAGGTACACGCTCGTTTGTCCGCGCTGCTGCGCGAACACGGCTTGCCAGCCGACCGAGTCGACATCCGCCTGGTTCCCAAGCACCCGGCGGCCTACCTGGCAGCATTTGCCGAAATCGATCTCGTGCTCGATGCGTTCCCATTCAACGGGCACACCATGACCTGCGAATCGCTGTGGATGGGAACGCCCGTGCTCACACTGCGTGGCGACCGCCCGGCGGGACGGTTGACTGCCAGCGTGAACACCGTGTTGGGCCTGGAGGAATTCACAGCCGAATCGTTGCCGGAATACATCGAGCGGGCCGTGCAGTTGGCGCGTGACCCCGCGCCGCTGGTGCGCTGGCGCGATCGATTGCGGCCGCTCGTGGCCGAGCGATTGTCGGCGAAACCGTGGATCGAATCGCTGGAACAGGCGTATCGCCAGATGTGGCAAACCTATTGCGGCGGCGCGGGCAAGGCAGCGACACGGCCGCCTCGTCCAGGCGCAACCCAATGTGCGGCCGCAGGGTCGAGGCCGAATGAATCCGGGCCGGCAGAGGCGCCGCTGGCCGCCACGGCCGGGCACTGGGCGAACACCGCGTTGACGTCTCCGAACGATCGAGCAGGTTCTCCAGACCCAAGCACGCCGGCACGCGCAACCTTGCCTGTGGCTGCGCCGCACTCGTCACTGGCCAGGGCGCCGATCCATGTTGTCGACGCACCGACGGGTCAACGCGCGTCGGGGGCCCTTCCAGCGCATTTGTCGAACCACGCGGAGTACGCAGCGCTGGTCAGCGCGTCCAAGCGCGAACCATGGGACCCGGAGAAACCATTTAGTTTGGGCAATTGGCTGCTGAGCGCAGGATATAACGAGGCGGCACTTCAACAGTACCGGCAGGCCGTCGCGGTTGCCCCGGGGTTTTTCGCCGGTTGGGCCATGCTCGGACAAACCCTGGGCAACCAAGGCCACATGGCGGCGGCCGAGGAAGCATTTGACCGTGCCTTGGCAATTCGACTCGATCCCAAAGCCCAGGTGGTCCGGGCCATGCTCGCGCCACCGGTCTATCAGTCGCGGCGGGAAATCGCCGATGTTCGACAACAGATCGCGGCCCGACTGAGCGATTTGGCAGCCCGCGGAGTTGCCGTCGATCCGACCGAGGGACCGATACCCAATTCGTTCCTGTTGGCCTATCAAGGCGCCGATGTGCGTCCGCTGCAGGTGGCGTTTGCCAATCGCCTGCAAGTGCCGCCGCGGTTTCGCGTGTCGCGTCGCCCGCGCCCGGTCCCGCAGGGGCGTCTGCGTGTGGGGATGCTGTCCGAGTATTTTTGCAACCACACGATTGGCACATTGAATCGTGGGTTTGTCCAACACCTGGACCGAACCCAGTTCGAACTGACGGTCATTTCCGCGGCACCAGGCGCCGAAGACGAGACATCCCGCCACTATCGCAGCCACGCCGATCGGTATATCCACCTCGATTTCGACGTGTCGCAAGCCCTGTGTACTCTGAATGACCTAGATCTCGACGTGCTGTTCTTCACCGATCTCGGTATGTCGTGTTTTACATTAGCACTGGCCTGCTGCCGCTCGGCGCCGGTGCAATGTGTTACCTGGGGCCACCCGCTGACCACGGGGCTGCCGACGGTCGATTATTTTCTGTCCGGCGAAATCTATGAATGCCCGGAAGCCGACGCACACTACACCGAACAACTGGTGCGGCTCCGCGGCCTGCAAACTTGTTACCCTCGCCCCACCTGGGGCACGACCGCGCCCCGGCGCGCGGCGTTCGACCTGCCCGCCGACAGAGCGTGGTACGGCTGCCCGCAAACACTGTTTAAACTGCACCCCGATTTCGACGCTCTGTCGGGCGAGATTCTGCGGCGTGACCCCCGCGGCCTGCTGGTGCTAGTCGATGGCAAGCATGGCCATTGGCAGGCTATGTTGCGTGCTCGCTGGTCCCGCACAATGCCCGACGTGGTCGATCGCGTGGTTTTTCTGCCGCCGGTGCCTCGCGAGGAGTTTCTGAATTTGTGTGCCTGCTGCGACGTGTTGCTAGATCCGGTGCATTTCGGTGGTGGCAACACCACGCTGGAAGCGTTGTCCGTCGGCACGCCAGTGGTTACCTGGCCCGACGAGTTCTTGCGCTCGCGACTTGCCTCGGGCATGTATCGCCACCTGGGGCTCGACACGTGGATTTGTCATAGTGCCGAAGAATATGTCGATCGTGCCTTGGCCTGGGGCACGGATCGCGCCGCGCAGGCCCAGGCCCGGCAGACCATCGCCCAGTGTGCTGGCGATTTGTTCGAGCACCGCGACAGCATTCGCGCCTTCGAGGAATTCTTTGTCGAGGCCGTCGAGCGCGCGCGAACGCCAGGGGCCTGAATGACGACCGATCGCCTGCCACGACGCTCCGAGGGAACCACTCGGCTAGCCGCCCGTTGAAAAATGCCGTCGTGGCATTTGTCGCTCCTCGCCAAGTGCGGAGCTCTACTCCGCGCGGCTCGCGGAATAGCGACATACGTCGCGATTGTTTGCCCCAAACCCCTTGCGGGTTCGGGGTGGTTCCGCGTTACCCAGCAAAGCTGGGTTGACGCTCCACTATCCTGTCATCGCATCCCTGCGACGTAGCAACCCGTCGAACCAATCATCAGGCTGCTATGGCCCTAGGTCCCAACGTGGCTGCGCGGCCAGCCAGACTACCTTTTGTTCGTCAGCATC
>CAYSXM010000445.1:0-4541 GCA_964434905.1 uncultured Pirellulales bacterium
ACCGGATAGCCCAGCGCGCGGACCTGTTCCAGGTCGCGCCCGGCGCCCGAGGTAATCAACCCCACCGAGCCAAACGCCTGATAGGTCGAGCACATCACCTCGCCAAACGTGGCTGCCACCGGTGGATCGTCGAGATCTTGAAACACCACCACCGCGGGGCCGGGTAGCCCCGCCATGGCCGCGACGTGTGCCTCGAGGCTCGCATATGCGTCGCCACCCGCGGGGGCTGCGTCGCTCTTGAAAGCCGCGGTGCAGGCGTAGCCGACCATCGGCGGAAACTGGGGAAAATTCGCGCGGATCCGCTGGTCCATGTAACCTTGGTCGCGCGGGCGCGCGTGAAACAATTCGATTACGTTGCAAATCGTCGGTGTATCGAATTGAGCCAAGCGGCGCAGCACTGCTTGATCGACAGGCATCGAGTGTTTCCTCTGCGACTGAATCGCACGCTGCTTATTCGACCACGGGCAACACCAGGGCCGTGGCGTGTGCCGCGTTGTGAAACACGGTGTTGTGTGCCGTGCGGGGTGGCAGCGTGGTTTGCCCCGGCGGCTCGCCCGTGTTGGGGTTCACTTCGAATCGCGGCGCATTGCTCGAGGTGATATGCACCGCGATACGGTGCCCCGGTTCGAACGTGTTGGCCGTGCTGCCCAAGTCCACCGTCATCCGCGTCGGTTGGCCCGGTTCCATCCAGACCACCTGCTCGGGGCGATGCCCTGCCCGGTACCGCGTTCGCAGCGGTTGGTCGAGAATCAAGGCTTCGTAGCCGTCCGGATACACGTCGACCAGCTTGACCATGAAGTCGGTGTCTTTGCCATCGGTGGCCGCGTGCAGGTCGAGGACGACCGCCCCCGCAATCCGCAGCGGCTGTTCCAAGGGCGCCGTTTGAAACCGCAGGTAGTCGCCGCGCTCGGCAATTTCTCGCTGGTCCATCGGCCCAATGGGCAAGGTCAGGTTGGCCCCGCCCACCGTGGGCACAGGCTTCAAGGGGTCGAAGTCGTAGCTCGTCGATGCGTCGCTGGCCGCGGGGGCAGCGGTCTCCAACGCGCCGCCGGCCGCTAGAAAAAAGTTCCGCGGCGTGCTTGGCACCGGCCAGTTGTCGGCCGTGTGCCAGGCATTTTCGGGCGACGCGGCTTTCTTTCGGGCCGAGGCCATTTGGTAATACTTCACCGGTTGCTCGGTGGCCAAACCGTTGTCGATCCCGCGCAGGTGATAATCGAACCAGCGCAGCTCCTCGGCCAGCGCGCCCAGCATGCCGCCGCCGTCGGGATAGCGCAGCTCGCCCTTCAACCCGCCGTGCCCAAACGGGCCCATTAGCAGCTTTTGGCGCCCCCGCGCGCCGGGCGCGCCGTGGTTTTGCAGGAAGCTGAAGTTGCCCTGGGTGCCGACCGAAAAAATGTCGTACCAGCCGCCCACGTGATAGATCGGAATGCTGATCTTGTCGCGATGGCCCACAATGTCTTGCGCCAACTCCAACCGCGTGTCGGCCAGGCTGGCGCGGCGCAATGGAATCTGATCCTCGGCTTGTTGCGACTTAAGCCAGCCGGTGACATCCGCTTCCTTGAACACGCCGCCAATAAAACTCGCTTCCGTCCAGAAACTTTGCGGCGCGACGATCACAAAGGCACACTTCAAGGCCTCGGGCTGGGCGATCGCCGCTAGCAGCGACGTGATGCCCATGGCCGACGCACCCGACATTCCGACCTTGCCGTTCGACCACGATTGCTGCGCGATCCAGTTCACGGTGTCGTAGCCGTCGTCTCGGTCGTCTTCAAAAATCGTGTACTGTCCCTCCGAGCGAAACCGCCCTCGACAATCTTGAATCACAAAGGCATAGCCCGCCTTGGTATAGCGGTCGCTGCCCAGCGAAAAGCCACCCTCCTTGTTATAGGGTGTGCGGGTCAGCACCACGGGAAACGGCCCCTCGCCCTGGGGCAAGAACACGTTGGTGGCGAGTTTCACGCCGTCGCGCATCGGCACCATGTGCTCGGTGCCGCCGGCGGCCACTTCGGCGGCCAACAGCGCCGGCGCGGCTGCCGGCCAGGCCAGTACCACTGCCAGCAGCGTGCAAAACACCAACGCCAGCGGATGTCTGGTATTCATCATGTGCGATTGCTCCCCATGGCAGCGGAAAGGCGCTCGGTCGCCTGGCCAACAACCCCCACGGCCAGCCACCGCCAATGTAGTCTGCCCGCGCAAACCACGCAAAACAAGGCCGTTGCACGTCAGGGAAACTGCAAGGCCAACGCGCAGACCGCAGCATCTTCTCCGGAACATCTGCCCGGTTTCCGCGACGCACCCTGCGCGGCGCTGCTTGTGGCTCGGCCCTGCGCCACGCATAATCCGCCCTGTTCGCGCCGCGGGCTGTCGCCCCGCGCGGCTTGCCCACTGGCTGGAATATTGCCCCACGCGTGTCGCCCCCGGAACATCACCCATCGGCCCCCGGACGGCGGTTGCTGCTGGGATGCTATTGGCTGTGCATTGGCGCGCTGACGCACTGGCCCAAGCTCCCCTCGCCGATCGATCCCACCTGGCTGCCGATCGACAAACTGGTTCACGCGGCCATGTATTCTGTGCTGGCGGGGCTGTGGCTGTGGGCGGCCAATATGTTCCCGCTGGCGGCGCGGGGCGGTTTTTCCGCGACGGTGCGCCAGCGGTTACTCACCATGGCCGGCGTGATCGGTCTGTACGCGCTGCTCGACGAGCTGACCCAACCCTGGTTCCAGCGCACCTGCGATGGGCGCGACCTGCTGACCGATTGGCTGGCTGCGGGGCTGGTGCTGGTCTGGTTCGCACTGCGCGCCCAAGGCGCCAGGCAGCCTGGCGCGTAGCACCGCTGGCTACCCCGCGCTCGTTGGGTGCCAGTGCTCTGGGGTCGGGTGCGACTGGCTCTGCCAGTGCGCGGGTTTATCCCTCGGCGGCCGGTTCGTCCCAGGGGTTCTGCCGGGCGGGCGGGCCAGCGGCCGCGGCCGATCGCTGTGCGTCTTCCTCGATCACTCGGGCGGGCGCCGGCAGCGGCCCGGTTCGCACCTCGCGCAAGATACCCGGCAGGTGCGACAGAAAAATGATCGCCGCCACGCTCGGTACGACGAACAACAGAATCGGCATTTCCAACATCAGTTGACTGGGTTGCGAGGCCTCGGCCAGTGTCCAAAACGGATTCGTGATTTGCAACAGCGTGTAGCCTTCATTGCGCAGCTCGCGCGACATCAGCGTGGTGGTCAACGGCAGCATCGTGCCGAAGGTCACCAGCAGGGCTAGTGTTACCGGTGGCAGCAGCACGTTGATCGCGCTGATCCGGCGCGCCAGCGCCACGAGCGCCTTGCTCGCGCCCACATAGGCCACCACGTACGACGCCGCCAAGATCGAGAATTCGACTGCCCGGCGCGCCTCGTTACCCGACCAATTCGCACGAAACGCGGGAAACCACCACTCGATCACTCCCAGCGTACCCATCACCGCCAAAACAATTGCCAACAGGTTGGCCACCAGCAGCGCGTAGCCCGTGCCGGGCCCGGGGTTCAGCCAGGTCAGGCACACCCTGGCCAGGCCACTGTGGGGCAAGGTGCGCCGCACGCGCCGCGAAAGTTGTGCCGATTCGCCCGTCAACAGAGAACCGGCCACGGCCCAGTGCAGGGCCGTCAACACGACGAGCACTTCCACCGCTTCGATGACCGACGACGAACGTTCATGAAACCAGTAGTAGCACCACCCGGCCGCCAGGGCCTGTTGCCCCACCAAGGCCACGCGCAGTGCGGTCGATCGATTGGCGCTGGCAAACGTCAATTGCGAGGCCGCAGCCAGCCAGAATACCAGGCAATAACTCAAAAAAACGGTCAGCAAACACAGCAAGACCGCCCGGCCCCCTGCGTCGCGCAGCAGGTTGGCATCGATCAGCGTCTGCTGTAGGGCCAACATCAGAAAGATCCAGAACGCCAACAACAACCCAACGATCACCGCCACCGAGACGACCGTTTGCCAGTGCCGTTCGCGCGACAAAGTGGCCAACAACAATGCCGCCAGCGACAATCCGACCGACAACAGCGCCACCCCGACCGTGGCCACGAAAATCCACACCAGGTCGATCCCGCGCAGCAAGAACGTGAACGCCAGGCAAGGGCTGACCGCGGTGAGATACACCAGAATCTGCAGCGCCGCGCCCCCCATCTTGCCCGATACCACCTGCAGCGGCCGCAGCGAGGTAATGCTCAACAGCTCGAACGTGCGGTCCTCGCGCTCGGCGGCCAGCGATCGATAGGCACCAAACGGCACCACCACGATCAGCGGGAAGGCCAGTACCAGGTAGTAGCCCAGGAACATCTCGGCGCCGCGCGCCGTGTAATAAATGTCGGGGCCGATCAGCGCCACGCCGAACATCGACCAGGCCCAGCAACAGGCCAACAGCAAGATAAACGTGACCACGAACTGCCGGCTTTTCAGCGCCTGCCGAGCTTCCTTGACCAGAATCGGGTTCAACCAATCTCCCGCCCGCGACAACAGCGCCTCGAATCGCATCCAGCGTCCGGTGGCGCGCGGGGCCGCCG
>CAYSXM010000446.1:0-4536 GCA_964434905.1 uncultured Pirellulales bacterium
AAACACTCATTCGAGAGCCGAGGTCCCTAGCGTGGCCAGTGCTTAGCACGGTCCGACCTCCGCTCTTCTCGAAGCGACTCCACCGTCGCATTCGGCGCGAGGTTTGAATCAACCGGCCGTGACGGCTTCTCAGCGGAGAAGCCGCGCGGCCGCTGTCATTGGTGGGTTAACGGTGCCGTGAGGGGCCAGCAAACCCCCCGGAGATGAGGCGGAAAATGGATGTGCGGAACCTGGCAGATGCGGTGCCCTTTGTCACGGCCGACGGTTCGGAAATTCGCGAACTGCTGGCACACCGCAACTCGATCATCCGCAACCAAAGCCTGGCCGAAGCGCGCTTGGCACCCGGCGCTGCGACCACCCCCCACTACCACCCCCTGGCAGAGGAAATCTATTACCTCCTGCTGGGACAGGGTCGCATTCAGATCGATCACGAAACGGCCCCCTTGCAGCCCGGCGATGCCGTGGCGATAGGGCCGGGCGCCGTCCATCAGATTCGCAATACAGGCAGCGAACCCTTGGTGTTTCTCTGCTGCTGCGCGCCGGGATACGAGCACTTCGACACCGTGCTGCTGCCCGATTGGACCGGCGGCTCCGCGCCTGCTGCCTAAAACGATGAGGCAGTTTCACTGGCGCACTCACCCTCGCGGACTGGGTTATTTGCCCTATTGGTCGCGCGTTGCATTCAAAAAGCCAGTCCCAGCGACGAAGGGCCTCGCTGCGGCCACGTGCACAACATCTTGTATGCAAAAGAGTTGCAAACATTCATCAAACAATCGCCAGACTGCGTATTATTGCCAGTTTACAAAACCTGTTCAATCTACCGATCTTACTAGGGTGCTCCGGTCAGATGACCGTCAGGGAAGAGCCCCGCGCCGACTAGGGAAAGTCGAATCCGATGAGTCGACAGATCGAAGGTTACCGCTGGCCGCTGTGCCTGTTGCTGGGGGCGATGCTTGCCATCGCCATTCTAGCGCCGCGCAGTTGGGAGCGCGCGGTTTCGCCGGGTGGTGCGACGCCTGCGGGCGCGCTTCCCGTGGACATTCGTCCGCAGGCGATCTCTGTAGCGCTAACTATCGACCGACGCCCGATAGCCCCGTCCCAGGTGGCGGAAGTGGCCGGCGCGGCGGATGTGGCTGCCCCAACCGGACAATGGTGTCCGCGCGACACCGAAGCGGCGCGCCGCATTAGCCTGGCACCGAGACCTTGGTTGTCGGGGCAACGGCGCGCGAGCTTACCCCTGGTCGCGACGGCGCCAGCGCCAGTGGTCGCAACGCCATTGCCCGCCACCGGGCCGGTGGCAACGGTGCTCTTGGTGCCCCGCGAGCCGTTGGGTCCGCCCGCGCTGCTACCCCTCGAGGAATTGGCTTCGACTTCGGCCGGCAGCACGGCGCCGCACAGTGGCTGGCGGCCCCACACGACCGTCATGACGCTGAGTTTGGGCATCGGCTTCGAGCTGCGCGTGCCGGCGGCGCGGGTCGCGTCCTCGGTGGTGTTGGCTCCACCCCTGGCGCTTACCATGCGTCCGCTGCCTCGGCCCGAGCCGGCAGTGGCCGCTCCGCTGCCAGCGACCCGATCGCATCCGGTGGTTGCGGCACAGCCGGTGGTTGCGGCACAGCCGGTGGAAGTCGCGGGAATGGCGATTTCTTCGGATACATCCGCCCGAACACCGACCAGCGTGCCCCAGGCTTACCTTGTCGAGGTGCCATTGGAAGTTGCTGTGAGGCTGAAGCGCTTGCAGAGCGACGCGCGGACCAGCCAGTGGGCGGCGCAAGTCGGCGAACTCTTGGCACGCTTGACGGTGGACGACCGGGGCGAAGAGTCGATTGGCGAGATACTCGACGGCCTGGAAACAGCGGTGGCCGAGGTCGAGAGCCTGGCGACGACGCTCGGTGATGGTGAGGCCACGGCCGTGTTGCGACGCGTGGCCAGCGCGCTGTCTCGCCGGTTACCTACCTGGCGGATGGCCTGGTCGGATAGCGGCCGGCTGCCTGAGACACAGTTGGCCGTGGAGGAGCGCAGCGCCCTCTTGGCGGCTCTCGATCCCACCATCACCGGCCCCGGGCCGGCGGGCGAGCAACCCGTTTGGCGCGATCGACTGCTGCTCGATTGTGTGGAGTTCCTGTCGGAATCGAAGCTCAGCGCGACGCAGCCAGAGCGCCGCGCGCTGGCGGCGGAAGTGCTCTCGCGATTGTCCGGTCGACCGCATAGCGTGCCAGACGCTGGCACGGCGAAAAACCCTCTTACGGCGGTGGTGGCGCGCTTGCATGCCTGGGCAGCGGCACCGGTCGACATTGCCTGGCTGCCCCAGGTGATCGAGCAGTTCGAGACGCGGGGCTCGGTAGTCGACGCCGCTCGCATTTCCGGAGTAATCGACGACCTGGGACAGTCGGCCGACCCCAGCCAGGCAGCACTGGCGCGGCACCTGGCCGAGCACTATCGTGGCGGCAACTTGCGGGTAACGTTTCGCGGCGAGCTGTTGCATCGGCTGGCCGAATCGCGAGCCCCCATGGTGGTCGACGTGCGCCAGCGGATCCTGGGAGCACCGGTCGAAGGCAGCAGCGTGACGACCAGCGCGGTGGCCTTGCGGCTGGCTCCGTCGCCGAACCAGGCGCGCGTGGCAATCGAGGTGCAAGGGGAAATTGCCTCGCGAACTCAAACCCACCAAGGTCCGGCCTGGTTGTTCAACAAGAGCAACACCCAATATCAGGTGCGCAAGGAACTGCTGCTTACGCCCCAGGGGGTGGTCGGCCTGCCCGCACATACCCATGTCGACGGTTCTACCCGGCTGCGGGGCGTGGAGAGCGATTTGGATTGGATTCCGCTGATCGGCGGCCTGACACGCGGCATCATTCGCAAACAGTACGAAGAGCGACGCCATGCCGCGCACACTGAAATGGAGCGCGTGGTGCGCCGCGAGGTGCTGGCGCGTGTGGAGCAAGAACTCCGACCGCGGATTGCCCAGGCAAACGAGAGCCTAGAGCAGCACGTTCTCGCGCCACTCGAAAAGCTCGGCTTGCGCCCAGAATTGGTCATGCAGACCACTGCCGAGCGACTGACGGTGCGCGGTCGCCTGGCCTCGGACGGGCAGCTAGCGGCCTACAGCCCGCGTCCGCGCGCCCCGAGCGATAGCCTGGCCAGCGTGCAGTTGCACGAATCGGCGGCCAACAACCTGGCGGCCAGGCTCGAGCTGGATGGCCGCACGCTCGACCTGGCGCAACTACAAGAACTTGTCGAGCGGAAACTGGGGTTGGCGATCGGCAGCGTGCCCGATTCGATGCCGCGCGACGTCTCGGTGCGATTCGCGCCACACGACGCGGTGCAACTGCGACTGCACGACGGTTTGGCGAAGCTCACCTTACGAATGGCCGAAGTGCGGCGCGCTAGCGATCGGTGGCGCAACTTCGAGGTCTACGTCTACTACCGACCCGACCTGTCGGCACCGGGTGGGCAACTGCACCGCGACGGGGTGGTGCAGCTCAAGGGTGCCCGCGTGATGGCCAAGGGCCAGGTCGCGTTGCGTGGCATTTTCAGCAAGGTGTTCGCCAAAGACAAGCCGATTCGCCTGTGGCCCCAGGCCCTCGAGACCGACCCAAGGTTCTCTGACCTGGTGGCAACCCAACTGGTGGTGGAAGACGGCTGGATCGGCTGGGCGATCGGGCCCAAGATGTCAGAGAACACGCCTGGCGCCGCGCCAGCACCTAGCGCGGGCAGCGCGGAAGAAGCTCGCAGACGGGGTCACCGTGCGGCCAACCTGGCCCGGCCGCGTTGGCGTCGCTAGCCTGAGAATGGGCCGCGGCAATGGTTCGCCTTGGTCGGTCGTGTTCAGGTGACTACACTCGACCGCCTGCCGCCCGATGTGTTCGATGCGGCCGATCGACGGCCGGCTGGCCCCCCTGAACACGAATTATTCATGAGCCTTCTGCTGCGGAACCGAACGTGTCGCGTCTGCTGCGTCCTACCGCACTTGCCCCTGACTCACGTATTCACCAATACGCTGCGCGGGCCAATCACGGTATTCCTTGCAGTCACAACACGTTCGATTCCTCGCGACGAAATTCATGAATAATCCGGGTTGAAGCGCCGCCCCGGCCAAAGTGGATCCCGCGGCGCCGGCGCGGGAGCGGGCCAAGGGAGGAATATAGATGGCTACCGGTCGTGTGCAGTATCTCGTGTTCGACTGCGAAAGCGTGGCCGACGGGGAACTGGTCTCGAAGCTGCGCTATCCCGGGCAACAACTTGGCCCACGCGAGGCAGTCGCCAAATATCGCGCCGAGCTGATGGCCAAGTACGACAGCGACTTCATCCCGTATACTTTTCAGATTCCAATTTCGGTGGCCATCGTCAAGGTGACCGCCGACTATCGACTGGCCGATCTGGTAGTGCTTGACGAGCCGCTGTTTCGCCCCCATGTCATCACGAAGCACTTTTGGCTAGGTTGGGAAAAATACCAGCGGCCCACCCTGGTCACCTTCAACGGGCGGACCTTCGATGTTCCGTTGTTGGAACTCGCGGCATTTCGTTATGGCCTGTCGCTGG
>CAYSXM010000447.1:0-4533 GCA_964434905.1 uncultured Pirellulales bacterium
CACGCGGACCATGTGTGGTTACTCCCAGGAATGCTACAAGACCCCAACCCAGTGCCCGCGCCCACCCCCAGAACCAGTCTCCGAACCAACCGCCAAATTCAGGCCGGCTGCCCCAGAGCCTCTGCGTGACTTCGATTCTAGTAGGGGGCCGGGGGCCGGTCTAGTTGACTCGTCGGGGGTGCAAGGCCAGGATGGCGCGACACTTGGCCCCGTGCCGCCACCTCGACGCGCGACCTGCGCTGGGAACAGTCGCCCCATCCTCTCGATCAGGACTCCCACTTATGAAAAACACCCCTGCCATTCCCGCGACCGACGCCGACCAGGTACGGCCCGCCGTCGACCAACCCTCCGGCTTAAGTCGCCGAGGCTGGCTGACTGGCCTGGGCACCATCGCCGGCGCCACCTGGACCGCACGCAGCTATGGCCGGGTGGTAGGGGCCAATGACCGACTGCGCGTCGGTTTTATCGGCGCCGGGGGTATGGGCAACGCACACCTCGATGGCTGCAAGTCGCTCGTGGAATCCGACAACCTGGACCTCGTCGCCGTGGCCGATTGTTGGCGCACCCGCGCCGAAGCCGGTGCCGCCAAGGTGGGGGGCCAGGCCGAAACCGACTTCCGCGCCGTGCTCGAACGACGTGATATCGACTATGTCACGATCGCCACCCCTGAACACTGGCATGCCCAGATGACCCTCGCGGCACTGTCGGCGGGTAAGGCCGTCTATTGCGAAAAACCGCTCACCCATACCGCGCCCGAGGCCTTGGCCGTGGTCGCCCGGCAGAAAGAAACCGGCCTCGCGGTGCAGGTCGGCGTGCAGTCGATGTCCGATAATAGCTACAGCTCCGCGGCCGAGGCCATCGCCGGGGGCCTGCTGGGCCAGGTGGTGCAAGCGCAGATTGAGTACGTCCGGCGCTACAACGAACAAGGGCCGTTTCGCGACCCCGGTTGTCGCGACGATCAATCGCTTCCGCCCGACCTCGACTGGCAGGCCTGGCTCGGCGACGCGCCACGCGTCGCCTGGAACCCCCACCACTATCACGAATGGCGCTGCTACTCGGCCTATTCCGGCGGTATCTGCACCGACCTGTTCATCCATCGCCTGACGCGCATCTTGAAGGCTTGCCGGTTGACCTATCCACGCCGCGTGGTCGGCATGGGCGGAATCTGGCAATGGCCCGACGGGCGCGACCTGCCCGACAACTTCGAAATGATCTGCGAATATCCCCAGGGTATGACGGTCTACGTGCTGGGCACCATGAGCAATCGGGTGGGCATCGACCACCTCATCCGCGGCTATCGCGGCACGCTCTATTTCACCCCCGAGGGTTGGGTCGCCAAGGACAAAGACGACAAAATCCTGGCGCAACACACCAAGACCGGTGCAGAGGATGTCGCACTGCACCATCACAATTTGCACGAGCATTTGCGGAACGGTGTGCCGCTGAACTGCCCTGCCGAACTCGGCCTGGCGGGCGTGGTAGCCGTGTGCCTGGCCAACGAGTCGTGGCGCACCGGCCAGATGATGGCCTGGGACACCACAACCCAAACCATGGTCCCCGCCCACGAACGCCCACAAGATTTTGGTCCGGTCATGACCGGTCGGCCCGCGTAAGCCCGGATTATTCATGAACTTCGTCGCGAGGAATCGAAGGTGTTGCGGCTGCCAGGAAAACCGCGATCAGGTGCCACTGGCTTTGCCAGTGCTCTGGGGCGTATTGGTGAATACGTGAGTCAGGGCCGGTTGCGGTTTGACGCAGCAGACGCGGCACCTTCGGTTCCGCAGCAGAAGGCTCATGAATAATTCGGCGTAAACCATGCTTGCTGCCCACCTACCACCGGAAACGCGGGCGCAGCCCACCGCGCTAACACGGGGTGTGGTGCTGGCGTGGCGCTTGGTTGCGTGCTGCAGGCAGCATGCTTTCACCTTCGCCTTGCTGTTGGGTTCGTGCCTGCTGCTAGGCGCAGCCCCGTGGCAGCGCCAAGCGCAGGCGGCGGCACCAGCGGTGGTGTTTCCCGGCGAACACTGGACCCCCAAGCCCGCCGCCGAACTGGCGATCGATGCCGCGGCACTCGATGCCGTGGCCGAGTCGCTGGGTGGACGCGGGTGCGTCATCAAACAGGGCTATCTGGTCCGCGTCTGGGGTGCGCAGGACCAGCGCGGCGATTGGTATTCCTCGGCCAAGCCGGTGCTTTCCACGCTGTTGCTGTTTGCCTGGAGCGAAGGCCTCGTCCGTGGGCTCGATCAACCCGTGGCCGAATTTGGCTGGCAGCTAGAGACCAAGGATCGCACGATGACCCTGCGCCATCTGGCCAGCATGACCAGCGGCTACGCACGCCCCGAACCGCCGGGCGCGGCCTGGGCCTACAACGACTATGCGATCCAGCTTTACCAGAAAACCTTGTTCGATCGCGTTTTCCAAGCGCCGCCCGATGTAGTGTTTCACGACCCCCGGCGATTCGGCGCGCTGGGGCTCGAAGATGGTTTCGAGTTCCGCCAGAAAAATCGCCGTATGAGCGCGTCGGTTCGCGATTTTGCGCGCGTCGCCTGGTTCTGGCTGCAACGAGGCCAATGGGCCGGCACCCAAATCCTGCCGCGCGCCTACTTCGACGAAGCGCAGCGCCCTCAGGTACCCGCCGACCTGCCGCTAAGCAGCAAGGCCAAGACCAACGACTATCTTGGTATCGGCACCTATGGCGGCGAATCGAACCACTTTTCGCAGGCCGGACCAGGCATCTACGGCGGCAACTGGTGGTTCAACACTTCAAACGCAGGCCCTCCAGACGAGCATCTCACCTGGCCCGACGCGCCCCGCGATACGTTCTTATCGGTCGGGCACGCAGGCAACTGCTCGGCCATGATTCCGAGCCTGAGCTTGGTCGTCGTCGCGGCCGACGCCGATTGGGGCGCCATCGAGCCGGGCCGCGCCGACAGCCTCATGAACCAGCGTTTGAAAACAATCACATTGGCGGGTACACCGGTGGGCAAGGCGACACCCTAGGTGGTTCCGCTGAAACGACTCAGGCCACCCACGTCGATGCCGCTCTAGGTACCACGGCGCTTTGCCAGTGCTCTGGGGTCAGGTGATGCAGCAGACGCGACACGTACGGTTCCGCAGCAGAAGACTCATGAACAATTCAGGTTGATGTTCCCCTGGGAAACCAATGAGAAAGTATGGCGAATCCCCATGGCAACCGGCACATTGCAACCCTCGTGGTCGATCTCAGTCCAGTGCTGCTGGCTGGCACTCTGCTTCGCCGTTGCTACCGCGGTCGGCCCCGCACTGGTTGCTGCCGAAGTCGAAGGCACGCTGACCGCCTGGCACCCCCTGACCATTTCGTTCGCAGGGCCTGCTGCCAGCGACACGCAGAGCCAGCCCAACCCCTTTCTCGATCTGCGCTTACAGGTAGCTTTCACGGGGCCGGGAAATCGCCTGTTCGTCGTGCCTGGCTATTTCGATGGAGACGGCGCCACCAGCCCCGCCGGCAACGTCTGGCGAGCAAAGTTCACTCCCGACGGGCCCGGCACCTGGCACTTCGTAGGCAGTTTTCGTCGCGGGCCTGGCGTCGCGGTTCGCTTAGAACCCGAAGCCGGAGAAGCGCTCGAACTACCCGACCTGACGGGGTCGTTCCAAGTCGGCCCACGCGACAACCAAGCGCCCGGGTTCTTGCGGTGGGGTCGACTGGAATATGTAGGCCGACCCTATCTCAAATTTCGCGACGGCCCGTACTGGCTGCGCGGGGGCACCGACGAACCCGAGGATTTCCTGGCCTACCAGGGCTTCGACCGCACGCGGCCAGATCACCGTTATGCAACGCACGAGCAAGATTGGCGCCAGGGCGACCCCGACTGGGGTGCGGGCCGTGGTCGCGCGATCATCGGGGCACTGAACTACTTGGCTAGCCGCCATGTGAACAGCATCTATTTCTTAACGACGAACGTCGGCGGAGACGGCCGCAACGTTTGGCCCTGGTCTGGCGAGATCAACCCTCGTGGCAGCTCTGCCAACGACAACCTGCACTTCGACACGGCCAAGCTGCGACAATGGGAACTCGTTTTCGCCCATGCACAGCGGCTGGGCATTTTTCTGCACTTCGTGTTCAACGAAGCCGAAGCGGCCAACAAACGCGAACTAGACGACGGCGAGCTGGGCCCCGAGCGCATGCTGTTCTATCGCGAGCTGGTCGCCCGCTTTGGGCACCACCTGGCGCTCGAGTGGAATCCTTGCGAGGAATACAACCTGGATTTCGACCTGGGTGCCGAGCGCGTGCGCGCGTTTGCCGACTATGTGCGCGCGGTGGATCCGTACGACCACCCGGTCGCGGTGCATACCGCCGGCGACCCTGTCGAGGCGCTCCGATTCACCTTTGGCGACCCGCGATTTGGCCTCACGTCGGTGCAATTGAACCAGCGCCCCAACCACCTGGTGGCCGAGGCCCTGCGCCAGGCAACCCGGCAAGCTGGTCGCCCGCTGCCGGTGAGCCTTGACGAGTTCACGCTCGACCGTGGCCAACGCGCGTCGCACTTGCCCGTC
>CAYSXM010000448.1:0-4525 GCA_964434905.1 uncultured Pirellulales bacterium
CCTTCCCGAAGCCAATCAGGTTCAACCTCAAACCCTGACCTTCAACGACGAAACCTCGCTGGTCGACCTGCTGCGTGCCCGCGAACAGGGTGTCGATGTGCGCCAGGCTGCGGAATTCTTCCAATACAGCGTGGAACAATTCGAGGTCAGCGGAAACAACCTGTACGGCCGCACCTTGCTTGGAGCCAACGACGCCGAAGCCCGCGTACACTACCCGCGCGAAGCTGGCAGCCGGGAGATGATCATCCTGGCCTCGAACAACTATCTGGGTCTGGCCAACCATCCCGACGTGATCGGCGCCGCGCAGCAGGCCGCCGCGCAATATGGAGCTGGCTCGGGCAGTTCGCCGCTCTTGGTGGGCCGGTTTCCTGTGACGATTGAACTCGAGCGCAAGCTGGCACAACTCAAGGGTGCCGAAGATGCTTGCGTGTTTGCCTCGGGTTACCAGGCCAACGTCGGTGTGATCTCGTCGATCGCTGGCAAACACGACTATGTGCTACTCGACCGCTTGGCCCATGCCAGCATGGTTGACGGTGCCAAGCTCTCCGGCGCACAGGTCAAAGTATTTCACCATAACGACGCGGCGCACCTCGACCGCGTGCTGACGCGCCTGCCCCGCGAGGGCGTAAAGCTGGTCTGTGTCGAAGGCATTTACAGCATGGATGGCGATGTCGCCCCGCTGGATGCGCTGTGGCAAGTTACTCGTCGGCACAACGCGTTGCTGTTGGTCGACGAAGCTCACTCGACCGGCGTGTTGGGGCCTGGTGGTCGTGGTGCGGCCGCATACTTCGGTTTGGAAGGCGAAATCGATCTGCACGTCGGTACACTTTCCAAGGCTCTGGGTGCGTGTGGTGGTTTCGTGGCCGGTAACAGTGCACTGACCACGTACATCCGTTACTTTGCTCGGTCTGGCATGTTCTCGACCGCCCCCTCGCCGATGGTCACCGCCGCGGCCAGTGCAGCCCTCGACGTCATCCAACGCGAGCCCGAACGCCGCGAACGCCTGTGGGAGAACTGCCGTTTCTTCCATGGCGAGTTGGCTCGCCTGGGGTTCAACATCAGTTCCGCCCCCAGCCCGATCATTCCGTTAATCGTCGGTACCATGAAGGGGTTGCGTCAAATGACTCTGGAGTTGCACCAGAACAACATTTGCGTGAACTCGGTTCCCTTCCCGGCCGTGCCCCACGGCAGCGAACGGCTCCGGATCAGCCTCACTGCCAATCACACGCGCGAACAGTTGATTCGCGCCTTGGAAGCCATCGAGATCGCCGGTCGCCATGCAGGCGTGATCTAGCAGCCCTTTGAAGAATTCAGCGGACTTGCCAGTCTGGCGCGCCACCTGGCGCTGTTATGGGTGGCTGGCATAACCCTTCCTCCCCGATTCCATTTCCCCCGGCGATTCGCGCCGGGGGTTTCGTTTGATGGTACCGTCGGATTGGTGGTCAACGGACGTTGCCCCCTCGCCCGATTCGCGCTGCCTGGCACAGCAGGCGCGTTGAATTCTTCAACGGCCTGCGTCATCGCCTGGAGGCGATGTCAAAATAGCGACGTACGTCGTTGTTTTGCGCGCCGCGCGGAGCTGTGCTCCGCACCTGGCGAAGATGAAAAATGCCACGATGGCTTTTTTCAACGGACGGCTAGTGACGTCCGCCGGTGGGCGTTATCTTCGCCTTCGGCGCCGCGGTTTAGCGGTGGCCTACGAGCGCGCGAAGCCAATGAGAGACCAGGTTTCGAAACCGGATGGGCGCCGCGCGTGGCGAACGTCCACATCACTAGTCCACAAAGTGCGTCATGCAAGTTGGCGATTGGGAACTGGAGACCGTACCGGCAGGACTGTTCAAGCTTGATGGGGGGACCATGTTCGGTGTGGTGCCCAAGCCACTCTGGCAGCGTTTTCAGCCGGCCGATGCCCTGAATCGCATCGACATGGCGGCCAACTGTGTGCTGGCACGCGATGGTCGCCGCACGGTCCTGATCGACACCGGGCCAGGCATCAAGTTCGCGGCGAAGCAGCAAGAACAGATGGGCATCGAGCCTGGCGATCGCTTGCTCGATAGCCTGGCAGCATTGAATATCTCGCCCGACGCAATCGACGTCGTCGTGCTCAGTCACTTGCACTTCGATCATGCGGGTGGAGCAACGCGCTGGAACAGCCACGGCCGTCTGGTTCCCACATTCCCCCGGGCACGCTACGTGGTGCAGCAGGGCGAGTGGGAAGTGGCCAACGCCAACCTGCCCGAGCTGCGTGGGAGCTACCCCGGCGAGAACTTCCTGCCGCTGGCCGAAGCTGGCCAACTCGACTTGATTTCAGGCGATGTGGAGATTGTGCCTGGCCTGCGTGCCCAGGTGGCGCCGGGCCACACGCGGTGGCACCAGTGCCTGGTGTGGCACTCGGCAGGCAAGTCGGCAATTTATCTGGGCGACCTGTGCCCCCTGGTTGCCCACCTGCGCACCCATTGGTGCATGGCCTACGATGTCGATTTGCTGGAATCGCGCCGCACCAAGTTTCGCCTGCTGACGCAGGCGGCCCGCGATGGCTGGCTGGTCATGTGGCCGCACGATCCTCAGCACGCTGCTGGTCGCATTGTGCCCGACGCCGCGCGAGACTTTCTGGCGATCGAGATGTTCGATCGTCTGTAGGCTGGGCCGCTCGGAGTTTCTCGCCAGGAGAACGCGAGAACCGGAGTCGGTGTCGCCGTTGCACGCCGGCGAAAGCGGGCCATGCAACCCACTGCGACCTATTCACTCGGTGAGTTCTCGCCGGTGGAAAGCTCCGTGGTGGCTGGTTCCACGCGATGGGGTGACCAGGCCAGCGAAGCAACCCAAGCGGCAAACTGGTCGTCGACCTGCGGCCAGCTTCGTCCGGGAAACATCGACAAGAGCGTAGCGGTTCCTTGCGGATCGTGCGCCACGGTGTCGCGAAAACGATGATAGAATGTCGCCAACTTGCCTTGCTGGTCCATCCACAAACACAAGTACCTGGCCTGAGCATATCGCAGTGCCTCGTCGCCCTGGCGGAACACGCCGGCGCTGGTCAGGTGTTCCAAGCTGGGCAAGGAGCCTTGGCGCAACGCAGCCTGGAGTACCGGCAATCGCCAGTTGATCAAGCCGACGATGCGCTGGCCCTCCGCGCCGATGCGGCATTGCTCGTGCAAAGAGGCCAGCCCTTCGTTGAACCAGTCGGGTACCTCTGGAAAATCGAACGCCAGCAGCGCGTGTGTTAGCTCGTGTACCAAGGTGCCCCCCCCGGTCGCGATATTCAGCACCAACACGCGCTCGCGAGGTTTGAAATATCCAAAAACCGACACGCCTTCGTCGTTGAACAATCGCCGCGCCAGATCCAAGTACACACGCTCGTTGCTGCACAGGTACACCACCAGCGGCGCATCGGGGCGCCGCCGGCAATAAACCGCGGCCAAGGCGTCGCACGCGGGTAAGATCGTCCCGGAATACCACTCCTCGAGCACCGCCAGGGGCAGATCGCTAGCCAACACCAATGGTGCCTTGACCACCACGGGCCAATCGACCGGCAGGCGGCCGCGTACCTCGTCGGCCGCTTGTTCGCAGTCCTTGGTCAAGGCCTCGCTGGCGATGGAAGTTCGACTGCCTGGGTCGCGTTGTGCGAGGGTTGTGCCGACCGGGTCGTGAATCCAGGCCTCGTTGTTGGCGCGCGCCACGGCCAGGTTGGGTCGCACCCAGCGGGCCAGGCCCAGCGAGGCCGCCACGATCGGCAGCGGCCCCAACAGCAACACCAGTAGTCGCCACCGACTCACGTCGCATGCACTCCTTGCGGCAGGCACAACCCATGCCAGCACGCGATCGCTATTGTAGACCCGGCGGGCCTGGCGTGGCATAGATCAGGATGGAGGGCAGCGGGCGAGAATCAGAATCTCGTCCCGTCTCGCTCCGATTGTAGCGGTCGGCCAAGCTTGGCCGTGGCTCGCAGGACAAATCCTGGCGCGTTCCCCCGAGACAATTACCAGGGCGGTCCATTGAAGAATTCAAAGGGCTGCTAACCGGGCGCGCGGAGGCTGTTTGATCGAGTGGCTTTTCACAGCGCGCTTGGCGCTTACCGCACCAGGCTGGCCAGCTTGATCGCGGTCAGCGTAACACCCGCCACGAGCAGCCCGGCCACGGAAATCCACAAACCTAGATCCCACGCGTGCCCCGGCATGATCCGGCTGTCGCAGCGTCGATAGCGAAAATACAGCGCTGCCCCGCCGAGCATCGGCAACATCACCGCCTGGGCCATTCCGCTTACCAGCACCAACGTTACGGGGTTCTTGCTGATCAGGTAGATCGACAGCGACACGACGGGAAATAGTGCGCAAAAGATTCTGGTCCACCAGGCGGCCGCGGCGGGTGTGCGCCCCGCCAGGCGAAATACCTCGAGGGCGTCGGCGGCCATGCGCGCGTTGCCTGCGCTGGCGACGAAAAATGTGGAATACAACACCGCGAAAGCGCCGCACAAGAACAGCGGCGCTGCCCACTGCCCAAACACCGGCGCGTACATTTCGATCAAAGT
>CAYSXM010000449.1:0-4525 GCA_964434905.1 uncultured Pirellulales bacterium
GATTGCGGTTTGACGCAGCAGACGCGACACGTTCGGCTCCGCAGCAGAAGGCTCATGAATAATTCGGGGTTAGTCAACTTGCCCCAGCGCGGCACGACGAGTGGCGCAGGGCGAGAGTTCGCTGATGCAAAGGCCGGTGGAACGGCCTGGCAGCCCGTTGAAGAATTCGACGGGCCTC
Organism: uncultured Pirellulales bacterium; assembly: GCA_964434905.1. Lineage (GTDB taxonomy): Bacteria > Planctomycetota > Planctomycetia > Pirellulales > CAYNRE01 > CAYSXM01. The sequence continues at coordinate 179 of CAYSXM010000449.1, forward strand.
GGGTTCGGCAATGTTTGGCACGGGGAAGGCACGAGCACCATGTACGGCGAACTGATTCCAGTCGGCGGCGGAGATCCCATTCCGCTCTTGAAAACCACGCTAATCATCGGTCGCCGTGAAAGCTGCGATATCGTGCTGCGGTTTCCCAACGTGTCGTCAAAACACTGCCAGTTGACGGTCGTCGATGGCTATTGGTACGTCCAAGATCTCAACAGCAGCAACGGTGTCAAGGTCAACGGCAACCGGGTAACTGAAAAGCGGCTCGATTCTGGCGACCAGCTTACCGTAGCTAAGCACAAGTACGAGGTGCGCTACTCGCCCGCCGCATTGGGTGCGGTGGGGCCACCCCCGCCCGACGACGACCCCAACAAGGCGGTCGAGATCTTCAGCCGCTCACTTCTGGAGCGCGCGGGGCTGGTCAACGCGCCGGCTTCGCCGGGTCGCGAGTCGCAGCCCGCCGATCAACGCGGCCGATTCGATGTGCGCAATAACTCCGCTGGTCAACTTGGTCCGACCAAGGACCCGCAGCGGCCGGTGTCCTAGACGAACCGGCGCCGGGCGCGATCGATCGGGCCGGAAACGGCTCGGCGACTCGCCAGGCATCGCCGCGAAACGGTTTGCCACGTTGAATGTCTTCCCGTCGACTCACAACGGAAGTCGAGTTCCGATCAGGGAGAATTGTCTTGTTTACCGTCTGGGGGCGCGTTAGCGTGGCGCGCAAGGGTGGCGAATTCAGTACAGCAAACGGGGGTCACGCTCATGAGTTGGCGATTGCGGCGGATGGCGCGCCGAACGGCACTGTGTTGCCTGCTCGCCTTGCATGCCGTCGAACCGGTCGGCGCTGCGGCCATTCTGGTGGCCGATATCAACCCGGGCACAGCCTTGAGCGGCCCCAGCGGGTTTACTCTCTATAATGGCGAGATGTTCTTTGCCGCATCGACGGTCTTGGGAAATGAATTGTGGAAACAGAGCGGCACCACCACCTCGTTGGTCGCCGATATCAATCCCGGCTCCGCCTTGAGCGGTCCCTCGGGCTTCACGATTTACAACGGGGAACTGTATTTTTCGGCCAGCACGGTGCTGGGCAACGAACTTTGGAAGACCAACGGCACCACCGCCTCGCTGGTCGCCGATATCAATCCCGGCTCCGCCTTGAGCGGTCCCTCGGGATTCACAGTGTTTAACAACGAGTTGTATTTCTCGGCCAGCACGGTGCTGGGCAACGAACTTTGGAAGACCAACGGCACCACTACCTCGCTGGTCGCCGATATCAAGTCCGGCTCCGCCTCGGGTGGGCCTTTCGGGTTCACGGTCTATAACAACGAGTTGTATTTCTCGGCCAACACAGTGCTGGGCAACGAGCTTTGGAAGACCAACGGCACCACCACCTCGTTGGTCGCCGATATCAATCCCGGTTCCGCCTCGGGTGGTCCCTCGGGCTTCACAGTGTTCAACAACGAGTTGTATTTCTCGGCCAACACGGTGCTGGGCAACGAGCTTTGGAAGACCAACGGCACCACCACCTCGTTGGTCGCCGATATCAATCCCGGTTCCGCCTCGGGTGGTCCTTCGGGCTTTACAGTGTTTAACAACGAGTTGTATTTTTCGGCCAACACGGTGCTGGGCAACGAACTTTGGAAGACCGACGGCACCACCACCTCGCTGGTCGCCGATATCAATCCCGGCTCCGCCTTGAGCGGTCCCTCGGGCTTCACGATTTACAACGGGGAACTGTATTTTTCGGCCAGCACGGTGCTGGGCAACGAGCTCTGGAAGTTCGATGGCACCGCGACCACGCTGGTAGACGACATCAATCCCGGCTCCGCCTTGAGCGGTCCTTCGGGCTTCACGATTTACAACGGGGAGATGTATTTTTCGGCCGCGCGCAACGACGTCTCGGTCGAGCTCTGGAAGGTCGTTACCGTTATTCCCGATCCGGATCTACCCGAACCGGGTACCTGGTTGCTGGCACTGCTGGGGGCTGCGGGGGTGGCCTGCCTCCGCGGCCGTTGGCTGCCGCCTGCAGCCCGCGTTGCCACTGGGTCCCGGCACTCTGTCGGAACCAACTGCCTGCGGTGACAGTTCCGGGACCCGGGAATGAGCCCGTGTTCAACCGGCGTTGGCGGCGCGGTTCTACCAGCTTTGATCGCGACGACTTGCGTGTCTCTCTGAGGCGGGGCGCGCAGGGATTATCATGCTGTGTGAATCGAGGTGCGGCGCGCCGGCCAGATGAAATCGCTCGGTATCGACCTGGGCCCCCCAAACACCGACCAAGATTTACGCCGATCTTGTAGAATGCAACCTGTTTCGCTGTCCAAATTGTTTCGACCGATGGCATTTCCCAGTGGGCCAGCATGGCCAAGAAAAAGCCTCACAAGCTCCGCGCCGATTTTCGTAAGAACCGCGCCCCCCGGGCACGCGCCGGCGATTTGACGCGCCGCTTCCAGCAGGCCGACGATGCACTGGCCGACGCCGCCGGTGCCGAACGTGTGTCGGGCAAGGGCGAGGTGTCTCGCCGCCGCTCGATAACCGCCAGCGCAGAGGGTAGCGATGGCCAGGTGCTACTCGACGTCGATAACGAGTCGTGTCCCAGCGGCCGAGTCATCAGTGTGCACGGACTGGCCAGCGTTGTCGAAACCGCCGATGGCCGCCGGGTGCGGTGCATCACGCGCCGGCTGCTGAAGACCTTGGCCACCGACCAGCGCCAGGCCGTAGTGGCGGGCGACGTGGTGCGTTTTCGCCCTGCGGGTCCCGATGAAGGACTTATCAACCGCGTTGAGCCCCGGACCGGCGTGCTTAGCCGCACCAGCCGTGGCAAGCGGCACGTGCTCGTGGCCAACGTCGACCAATTGTTGGTTGTGACCAGCGCTGCCGAACCGGGGCTCAAGCCCAACTTGGTCGACCGTTTTTTAGCAAACGCCGAGCGCGACCGGATCGCCGCACGCATCGTGATCAACAAAGTCGATTTGATTGAACCCGCTGAGCTGGTGCCGTTGGTGGGCGTTTACGCTCAGATGGGCTATCCCGTGCATCTGGTCAGCGCGCACTCCGGCGCGGGTATCGAGACCCTGAGATCGGCACTCGTGGGGCGAGCCAGTTGTGTGGCCGGGCAAAGTGGCGTGGGAAAGTCGTCGATCTTGAATGCCCTCGAGCCGGGTCTGGCCTTGCGCGTGAACCAGGTGAGCCAGGAAAACCAGAAAGGGCGCCACACCACCACCAGCGCCACGCTGATTCCCTTGCCGTTCGGCGGTTGGGTCATCGATACGCCGGGCATCCGACAATTCCAACTGTGGGATTTGGCACCCGCCGAAGTGGCGGGCTTGTACCGCGACCTGCGGCCATTTATCGCACGCTGCCGATTCCCTGATTGCACGCACACCCACGAGGAATCGTGTGGGGTGAAGGACGCCGTGGCCGACGAATTGCTCGACGTTCGGCGGTACGAAAGCTATTGTTATGTCTTGGCGGGCGACGAACCGTGATCGGACCGCCGGACCCGCGAACCTGAAACCATTCCCCCTGCTCTTGTACCGAGTGAGCTGTCGTGGCAGGCTAGCTGAATAACCAAGACGCAGGTAGTGTGCCGGCGCCCCGACGTTGTTTTTCACGCATGGTTTTGTTTCACCAAGTGGCCGGCCGGCAGAAAATCGACGGCGAACGTCAACCGCCCGACTAGTTTAGTTCGAAATTCGGTTCCGGTTGGTGCGTCTGCCAGGTGGTCGACTAGAATGAACTGATCGGCCGGCACGTTGCACGGAGCCGCTGCGGCCCCTGCCCCCCGCGGCAACCTATGGGTTGGGTGCTGGCGAGCTTTCCCACCACTCGAGAGGAATCCCCACGGCGTGAAAGATCCGCACCGCAGCGCGAGCGTGTCATCCGAATCGGCGGTACTGGTAGGGGTGTTGTTGCCAGGGCACGTCGAGGAAGCGGAACCCTTGGATGAGCTGGCTGGCTTGGCTGCCACCGCCGGGGTGCGCGTGGTCGGTCGACTTACTCAGCGGCGCGCGTCGCCGGACATCACCACGTATATCGGCAAGGGCAAGGTCGAGGAAATCAAGCTGTTGGCCGAGGCCCAAGATGCCGACGTGGTGATTTTCGACAACGATCTGAGCCCGGCCCAAACGCGCAATCTCGAGCGCGATACCTCGGTCAAGGTGTTGGATCGCACCGAGTTGATCTTGGATATTTTTGCCACCCGCGCGCAAACTCACGAGGCTCGGCTGGCGGTCGAATTGGCTCAACTGCAATACTCGTTACCGCGGTTGAAACGCATGTGGACGCATCTTTCGCGGTTGAACATGGGTGTCGGCATGCGCGGCCCGGGCGAAAAGCAACTCGAAGTCGATC
>CAYSXM010000450.1:0-4519 GCA_964434905.1 uncultured Pirellulales bacterium
CGTTGCAGTGCTGCCCGGGGCGTGACCCCAAGACACCCATTTCGTCGTTCTCCCCAAGAGCATCCATGTCGAGTCGAAGACATCTTGGCTGGCCCATCTCGTTGGGCGTGACGATGATCGTGCTGATCGTCGCCGTGACCGTGGGCTGGGTCGTGCTGTCGACGCGCCAGGCGCTGTTGGAAACGCGCTTCTCGGCTCTGTATTGGACCTTGCTCACTGTCGGCACGGTATTTCTGGTGCTGGTCCTGGTGGGGGTCGTGCTGTACCTGACCATTACCATCAAGGCCTATAACTTGAATCAGCGGCAGTCGAATTTTATCGATGCCGTGACCCATGAACTGAAGAGCCCCATCGCGTCGCTGAAGCTATATCTGCAAACCTTGGGGCGGCGCCACATCGACGAGCAACAGCAAGCCAGTTTCGTGGGCTTCATGCTGGAAGATGTCGAGCGACTCGACCAGTTGATCAACCATTTGCTCGATGCCGCGCGGGTGGAACAGGCCACAGGCAGGAACGAGGCGGACGATGTGCCGCTCGAGCCGTTGTTGCGGCAAACCGCCGAGCTGGTCGCGCTGCGATTCCACCTGCCGATCGACGCCATTGCGCTGGACTGCGAGCCGGTGCTGGTTCGGGCTCCGTTGGCCGATCTGGAAATGGTGTTTCGCAACCTGCTGGACAACGCCGTAAAATACGGCGGCGATCCACCCCGGGTGCGCGTCGAGGTGCGCCGCGAAGGAACCCGCGCCGTGGTGCGGGTGATCGACAACGGGCCGGGCGTGCCGCCGTTGGAACGCGCCAAGATTTTTTTGCGATTCGTACGCCTGGGCAGCGAGCTCGAACGCGAACGGAAGGGCACCGGCCTGGGGTTGTACATTGTGCGCACCCTGGTCACGCGGATGCGTGGTCGGATTGCGGTGCGCGACAAACCACAGGGCGCCGGCGCGGTGTTCGAAGTGCAGTTGCCCTCGGCGGCACCTGTCACCACAACCGCCGAGCGGGATCAGCGGCCCGCGACGGAAAAGTTCCAAGGTCCGGAAAGGGGGTAACTGCCGATGCAACATATTCTCGTGGTGGAAGACGAAGAACACCTGGCCATCGGCATCAAGTACAACCTCGAGGCCGAAGGCTACCAGGTGTCGACGGTGGGCGACGGGCCGGCAGCGCTCCAGATTTTGGAACAGGGCCCGGAACGCGTCGACCTGGTGATTCTCGATCTGATGTTGCCCGGCCTTAGCGGCTACGCCGTGTGCGAAAAGCTGCGCGCGGCGGGCAACGAAGTGCCAGTGCTCATGCTGAGCGCGCGGACCCTGGCCGAAGACCGCACGCGCGGCTTCGATGCTGGCACCGACCAGTATCTGATGAAACCCTTCGATCTCGACGAGCTGCTGAGCCGGGTGCGCAACTTGTTGGCCCGCGGCGCTCGGTCGCGTAGTCGCTTGGCCGAGCCCGGAGACCATCTGCCGGTAGTCACCTTTGGCCGCGCGCGTGTCGACTTCGACCGGTTTGAGGTCCAAGTCGGCGATAGCCGGCCACGGTTGACGCACATGGAGTTGAAACTGCTGCGATACTTCGTCGAGCACGAGGGACGCGTCGTCAGTCGCGACGAATTGTTGGAACGCGTGTGGGGGTTGGCCAACTGCCCCACCACACGCACGGTTGACAACTTCGTGTTGCGGCTGCGAAAGTTCTTTGAAGTCGACCCGGCACACCCGCGCCACTTTCTCAGCCTGCGGGGGGCCGGATACAAGTTCGTGGCTGCCGGAGAAGATGAACCTGCCGCCAAGGGCGTCGAGTAGAGCCAGGCGCGCGGCCCGCCCGCTGCGCCACACTTCAATTCTCACTAACTCGGAGCTTGTCTCATGTTGGAACTGGAAACACGCTTGTATCGCTTCAACTTGAACTACCTCAAGTTGTTGGCGGCCGATTTCGACGAAGCCCACTGGCATGAAACGCCAATCGCCGGTGGCAATTCTCCGCTGTGGATTCTGGGGCACCTGACGGTGGCCACCGACTACGCGCTGCGCACTCTGGGCGAGAAATCGCGCTGCCCCAAGGAGTGGCACCGTGCGTTTGGCCCGGGCTCGGATCCGCTGGCCATTCCCACCCCCTACCCGGCCAAGGCCGATTTGCTCGCCGCGCTGGAGACGGGGCATTTAGAGGTGATTTCCGCGGCCCAGCGGGCCGATCCCGCTCGGATGGCCCAGCCGCACAACCTAGAGATTTTACGTGGCAGCGGGATCGATACCCTAGAGGAAATGACGGCGCATCTGATGACCACTCACGAAGCCATGCACCTGGGGCAACTATCGCTGCTGCGTCGCAAGACCGGCAAACGGTATCTGGTGTAGAGTTGTTCGGTGGGGCGCCCCCTTGGCCCGGAATATTCATGAACTTCGGCTTCGCGCTCCAAGGCTCATGAACTGTTCGGGCTCAGGTGGCGACGATCCGTCCTTCTTCCAACCGCACGCGGCGATCGCCGGCGTCGAAGTAGCGGTCGTCGTGCGTGATCACCAACACCAGCTTGCCGCGCCGTCGCAGCGCCGGCAGCAGCTCGCGGTAAAACACTTCCTTGAAGTGCGGGTCTTGATCCGCGGCCCATTCATCGAACAGATAGACCGGTCGGTCCTCCAGAAAGGCGGTCAGCAGTGCAAGCCGCTTGCGCTGGCCTTGCGACAGCCCCGCCGTGACGGGCCCCTGGTCGCCTAGCCGTACCTGGCGCGTCAGGTGCAACCGTTCTAGCAAGGGTCCAGCCCCCTGGGCCACTGCCAGAGAGTCGAGCCCGTACCAGCGGTCGAACAAGTGAAAATCGGCGAAGATCGCGGTAAACAATTGGCGATAGCTCTCGGGGTCGTCGGGGGCAATCGGTCGCCCATCCAGGCGAATCTCGCCGGCCGACGGTGGGTACAGACCGGTCAGCACCTTGGCCAAGGTCGACTTGCCGCTGCCGTTGCCCCCGGTCAACAGCACCACTTCGCCGGCACGCAATTCCAGATCGATCGGTCCTAGCACAAATGGCTCTTCTTCGTCGTCGGCCTGGTAGCTGTGGCGTATACCGTGCAGCGAAATCGTGGTCGGCGCACGCGGCCCGCCCCCTGCCAGGCCGGTGGCCAGGCACGGCTCGGCGCGCGTCGCCAAGGACAGCCCCAGCGACTCGACTTGCTCGAGCGCCACGCCGGCCCGTATCAGAATCGGCAACATGTGCAGCACAAAATCGACCGGCCGCAGCATGTACAGCACGGTCAGCGCGAAGGCGGACAGCACGGCGGGTTCGATCGTGTACCAGCGTGGCAAGGCGAACAGCAACACGCCGAGCAACACCAGCAACAGCAACTGGGTCCAGGCGCCCGCGATCGAGTACAGCGACATGCCGCGAAACACATCGCGGCGCGTCGCCGCGGCCGTCGCTTCCAGCGCATCGCGCAAATACGCTTGGCGCCGCGGCCCGTGCAGCTTCAACTCCTTCACTCCCTCGATCAGGCCCTTCAAGTAGCCCATCAAAGCGCCGTGGCGCTCGCGGGCAGATCGCAAAGCCAGCATGGCCCGCCCTTCGACCCACTGATAACTCAACACGCCTGGCAGCATCACGGCGATGGTGGCCAGCAGCACTCCGGGCGATAGCCAGGCCAGATAGGCCAGGCACCCTGCCAGCGTGGCGCCGCTGAAGCACAAGAACGGTATGCCTTGCACGGCGTCGGCCACTGCCTGCACGTCGTCGGTTAATGTGGCCAACAGCCGCGCCGCGCCCACCCGCTCAAGTTCCGACAACGGAGCCGCCAAAATACGGCCGCACAACTGCATGCGCAGCGATACCAATGTGCCTTGAGCCAGGTGCAGCAGCAGCAATTGCGAAGCGATCCGCGTGGCCGTGGCTACGAGGACCAGGGCCGCGAACGTGGCCAACAACGCCGTGCTAGGCGCTGTTAATCGCGATAACCCAGTGGCCACCACCGCCAGGACCGCGGCACTGGTCAGACCGCTGAGCACGGCCACCAACACCGCGCCCACGAGTTCGCGCCGATTGGCACTCAATAGCAACGCCAGCAGGTGATTCACTCGGGAGCCATTTCCAGGTCTGTCAGGTCGAGACGCCGATCACCATCATGCCCACCCGACGACGGGCGTGGGCGCCAGGGTTGATCCGGCTCGGTCCAGATTCACCCGCTTCGCACGCCGGTGCGTAGGTGGCTTCGATGTCGGTTGTATCCCCAGCGCAGTAGTTTACCATTCCCGCACGGAGTGCGGCGATCGTCGTGAAACGGCCCTCCCGTGGTGCGAGAGAAACGAGCCCAGGCTCGCCGGCAAGTGCTTGCACCGGGCACGCACTCCGACCAGGACTCCGGTGGCACTTGCTAGCTCGGCACGCCGGTGGCATGGGCAGCGCGCTAGCCCGTGGCCGAACGCGCCATGGTTCCGCGGCCTGGTGGTCTGGCCAGGCCACTAGACCGGCATCCGCGGTGTCTGGCCTCGCCGCACTCGGGGTGGTATTCTGAGCCCCCGCCAACGGCGTTTTGGCGCAGCC
>CAYSXM010000451.1:0-4517 GCA_964434905.1 uncultured Pirellulales bacterium
CTACACGGGCACTGCCACCAAAAAGCTCTGGTGGGCCTGGAACCCACGCGGCGGCTGTTGAGCGAGGCACTGGGCACCACGGTGCGGGTGGTCGATTCAGGCTGTTGTGGCATGGCGGGGTCGTTCGGCTACGAGCATTACGACTGGAGCCTGGCGATCGGCCAGCGGGTGCTGTTTCCCGCCGTGCAAGGCCACGCGACAGGCCCGGTTGCCGCGCCGGGGTTCAGTTGCCGTCATCAAATAGCGCACGGGACGGGACGACAGGCCAGCCACCCGATCGAGTTGGTGGCCCAATTCGGGCAGCCCAGGGCAACTCCACTGGTTCCGAGTTTATAATCGGTCGGTTGCCAGTTTGCGGACCGGGGTAACCTTGGCCGCCGGTCGGTGGCGCGGCGAACAACAATTCGGTTCCCAAATGAGGGTGCGATTGGCGTGGCACGCACGGTGCAACATTCTGGCGATGGGCGACATGGGTTCGGGTGGCGCCCGTTTCGGCGGCGGCACGCCCCCATGCCTGGTAAAGGCCGGCAGGTGTGGTTGGTCGAGGGGTCTCGCCCTCGGCTGTCGACCGAAATCGCGGCGCTGTTGCGGCGACGGCTGCGATGGGCGGCCACGCTGCTGTTGGCCATGCTGGTGGCGTTTTTCACGCGCCGCCTGGCGCTCGAGGGTTCGCTGCTGGTGGGGAGCACGTTCTATCAGATGTATCAGGGGCTGGTGTTGATCGTGTTGGCCGGTTCGGTGGGGCTGTTGTGGAGCCGGTGGCGCTTGTCCTTGGGCGAATTGCGCGCGCTTGAAATGGCGACCTTTGGCGTGCCTTGCCTGTGGTTTGCTCAATCGCACTTCAACCTTTATGCGTCGTTTTCAGCGCCGAGCCATGCCGACCAGGTACGGTTGGCCGCACAGATGTGCACCACCACGTGGTTCGCGGTGGTGCTAGTTTACGGTGCGTTCATTCCCAACACGTGGCGCCGCGCGGCGCTGGTGCTGGGCTCGATCAGCGTCACCCCGCTGGCCGTTACCACGCTGGCGGGCGAAGAGTTTCCGGCGGTGGGCCAGGTGGTGTTCTGGGATGCCCTGTGGGTCATGGGTGTGACCATGGCTTTGGCCTTCTTGACTGCTCTCTACGGCAGCTACAAGCTGGGTGCGCTGCGACGCGAGGCATTCGAAGCGCGTGAATTGGGTCAGTATCGTTTGACGCGTCGGCTGGGCTCGGGCGGCATGGGCGAAGTGTACCTGGCCGAGCACCTGCTGCTGAAACGCCCGTGCGCGGTGAAATTGATTCGCCCCGCGGCGGCCAACGACGCCACGGCGCTGACGCGGTTCGAACGCGAAGTGCGCTCGGCGGCGCGTCTCACGCACTTCAATAGCGTCGAGATTTACGACTATGGTCGCGCCGCCGACGGCACGTTCTTCTATGTCATGGAATACCTGCCGGGCATGACGTTGCAAGAATGGGTCGAGCGGCAGGGCCCGATGCCGGGCGAGCGCGTCGTGCATTTGCTGCGTCAAGTCGGCGAGGCGCTCGAGGAAGCGCACGGCGCCGGTCTGGTGCACCGCGATATTAAACCCGCCAACGTGCTGGTCACCGAGCGCGGTGGCGTGTACGACGTGGCCAAGCTGCTCGATTTCGGGTTGGCGATGCCGCTCCCCGTCGGCGCGGCCGCAGAAACTGGTGGCGCTGCCGAGGGATTGGCCGGTTCGCCGTTGTACATGGCGCCGGAACGTTTTTATGGCCGGGACGAACCCGACGCGCGGTGCGACATTTACAGCCTGGGCGCGGTGGCATATTTCTTATTGACAGGCCAGCCGCCCTACGCGGGACATCGACCGCTCGACGTAATGGTAGCCCAGGCCAAGGAGTCGCCGCGTCCCGCCGCGCATGTCAACCCGGCCGTTCCGTCGGACCTGGATGCCATTGTCAGCCGCTGCCTGAACAAAGACCCCACCGAGCGCTTCCCGAGCATGTCGAGCCTGGTGCGTGCGCTCGAAGGTTGTTCGCTGGCAGGGCAATGGACCCGCCTGCAGGCCGCCGCGAGTTGGCTCGGCGCTCGCGGCGTGGTGGTGCCGGGTCGCGATTCAGTCGCCCGGCGATCGGTGGTCGGCGCCAGCGAGCAGTCGCAGGCCGTTGGAGATCACCAATAAGCTGGCCCCTACGTCGGCCGCCACGGCGAGCCACATGCTGGCCCAGCCAGCGGCCGCGGCGGCCAGCACGACGAGCTTCACGCCGAGCGCGCACACGATGTTCTGCGCCAAAATGCGGCGGCAGGCACGCCCCAGCGAGATGAGTTCGGCCAGTCGTTCGAGGCGTGGGCTGAGCACCACCACGTCGGCGGTTTCTATCGCCAGTGCGCTGGCCTGTCGGCCAAATGCCACGCCCAAGTCGGCACCAGCCAGCGCGGGCGCGTCGTTCACGCCATCGCCGACCATGGCCAAGCGGCGACAGCGCGCCGCCAGAGAGCGAACCGCCGCGAGTTTTTCGTCGGGTAGCAGGCTGGCTTGGCAGGAATCGAAGCCCAGGCTTCTGGCCAGCTCGGTGGTGGGGCCGGCGGAATCGCCGGAAAACATCACCAGTGGCGACAGCCCCAATTGTCGCAAGCGTGCAAGACCCTGGACCGCGTCCGGACGCACCTGCTCTGCGAAGTGCAATAGCCCCAGCACCTGGTCGCCGCGAGCAACTGCCGCGGCAGGCCCCTCGTGCATCGGCACTTCCGCACGCGTGGCCAGTTGTGCGACCTGCGCTGACCGCTCGTCAGGTTGCTTGCGCATCCAGGCCCAGGACCCGACCGCGCACGCCGCGCCGTCCACATCGCCCAGCAACCCCGCGCCGACCACCGACTGGACGTGTTCGGCTTGCGCGGCTGGCACGCCGGCCTGGCGCGCCGCGGCACGAATTGCCAACGACACCGGGTGATCGCTGTGTTCGGCCAGTGCGGTGGCCGTGGCCAAGACCTGCTCCAGGGCGGTGCCTTCGGCCAACGTGGCGCCGACAAACCGCAACTCGCCGGTGGTCACCGTGCCCGTCTTGTCGAAGGCCATGGCTGAAATCTTGCCGGCGGCTTCCAGATACCGACCACCCTTGATGAGTATCCCCCGCCGCGCCGCGGCCACCAGCCCACAGACTACGGTGACCGGAGTGGAAATCACCAGCGCGCAGGGGCAGGCAATCACCAGCAGCACGAGTCCGCGAAAGACCCATTCGCTCTGGGGTATGTCGGCCGCCCAGCGTGCGCCCGCCGCCGTGGTCAGCGGTGGTAGCACCGCCAGCAGGCAGGCCAGCCCGATGACGCCGGGCGTGTACCAGCGCGCGAACCTTTCGACCGTTTGTTCGGTGTGCGAGCGTTCGGCTTGGGCCTGTTCCACGGCCTCGGCGATGCGCGCCAAAGTGCTGTCGCGCGCGGCGCGCGCCACGCGCAGCGTTAGCGAACCGCTGCCATTCTGGCTGCCGGCGAAGACTTCGTCGCCGGGTTGTTTCTCTACCGGCAGGCTCTCGCCGGTTAGTGCCGATTCGTCGACGGACGAGACTCCCTCGACAATCACACCGTCGACGGGAGCCTGCTCGCCGGGCCAGACACGACACACGTCGCCTATCGCGAGGGCCGCCGGAGCCACATCGACCAGTTGCCCCGCGACCAACCGATGCGCGGTGGGCAACACCTCGACCAGCAACCGCCGTACTGCCTGTCGCGCGCGCGCCAACGACCAGGTTTCCAGCCCCAGCGAGACCCGAAACAAGAACATGGTAGTAGCCGCTTCGATAGGATGCTGGGTAGCCAGCCCTCCGGCGGCCGCGACGACCATGAGAACGTGCATATCGAGCAGCCCCCGACCCAGCGAGCGCCAGGCCAACCGGACGACCGTGGCGCCGCACGTGGCCACCGAGGCGGCGGCCAGCGCCGTGCAGAGCGCGGGGGCCAACTTGTCGGCCCCCAGACAGCCCACCGCCGCCAACAACAGCGCGCCACCGATGAGCATGGTGGCCGCTTGCGCCTGGTTCGCCCCAGGTGCCGCGGCCGACAAACCAACCTCGGGATCGACGGCAAAGCCGACCGCGCGGATCGCGCCGGCAATGCGCGCGGGGTCGACCAGAGCCGGGGCGTAGGCTACCCGGAGCGTACGCTCGAGATAGTTGGGGCGGATCGAACGAATACCTGGCAGCGCCGTCAGACCCTGGGCGATGGGGGCCAATTCGTGGGGACAGTCCATCCCTGGCACCGACAGCACCAGCACCTGTTCGCCGTCGCTGGTGTTCATGGCCGGGTGGGGGCGCCGGGGCGCGACGAGTTGAGAAGTCTGGGCAGATGCCGCGCCCTGGGGAACCAATCTACCGCACAGGGAGCCTGAGCAAGTATACGCCTTGGTGGTGCGCGGTTCTGGGCAACCGTCCCCTGGTAGCCATGGGGAGATTGCGCCAGAATGAGCGACCGTAGGCCCCCCAGCGCCCCGTTGGCCGTGAGACCCGGATGCTTCATGAAACTTCGCCGTGCAGAGTCGAAGGTGTCGTGGCTGCCAGGAAAACG
>CAYSXM010000452.1:0-4516 GCA_964434905.1 uncultured Pirellulales bacterium
AGTTCCAGCGCCATCCGATCCGGGGCGTCGAGTGCCAGCCGGACCGCCGTGCCGGGGCGCACCGAGGGGGCCAGCGAGAAACCGGCGGTGCCATCGCCGCGCGCCGTGGGGGTTCCAGGTTGCGCTGGAGAAAGCGCCGATGCCGCGATGGTGGGTGTCAGCGTTTCGCTATCGTCGGCCTGCTGGATCAGCGCGCGCGGATCGGCCGCCGTGACCCCCTCTGACCAGTCGTCCGGCGCGCGTACCTGGGTGGCTGCGGTCTCTGAAATCGGTGCACCGTCGGGTGTTCCAGCCGGCGAAATGGTGTAACCCGTTTCGTCCACCGGGACGGCCGTCTGGGTCGACGCGCGATCGGCGGTTTTTTCCAAGAGCGACAGACCGCGCTGCATGGCCTCGAGCCGGCGCCCCAACATGATCGCGTTGGCCAACCGGGCTTCGGGATCTTTTTCCAAGAGCTGGTGAATAATCGATTCGAGCTCCGCGGGGACCTCGGGGGCCAGGTGGTGCAGCGGCTCGGGCTGTGCAAATCGCTGCAACTGCAGCATTTCCGGCAGGTTCTTGGCACGAAACGGTGGCCGGCCAGCCAACAGTGCATAGAGCACGCCGCCCAAGCTGTACAAATCGCAGCGCGCGGTGACCGTGCGGCCGTCGGCCTGTTCGGGCGACATGTATTCGGCGGTACCTAGTACCCCGCCATCGACAGTCTGGCCGGTGTTGCCAAACAACTTGGCGATGCCGAAATCTGAAAGTTTGATCACGCCCGCCTCCGTCAACATGAGGTTGGCCGGCTTGATATCGCGGTGGATGATGCCGTGATCGTGTGCGTGCTTGAGCGCCTTGGCGGTTTGGATGCCGATTTCCGTTGTTTCGCGCCAGGTGAAGCGGCGGCCGTGTCGCAGCTCGTCCTCGAGGCTGGCCCCGGTCACCAGCTCCATGCCATAGAACAACTGGCCCGCTTGCTCGCCCCAGCCGTGCAAGCGCACGATGTGTGGGTGGCGCAACAGTTTCAGGCTTTCGATTTCGCTTTCAAACCGCTCGCGAAAGCCTTCCTCTTGCGCCAACGCGGCCGACAAGATTTTGACCGCGGCGGGCTCACCGGAAGTTACCTCGACGGCCTCGTAGACCGTTCCCATGCCCCCTTTGCCCAGTTTGCGCCCCAGGCGATAGGGTCCGAGTTGCTCTGGTTCCATGCGAAAGCTCGCTTCGGCTGCGCGGTAAGCACCACGGACGGACCAAGCGAGCGCCAGGACCGTGGTCGGCAAGTGGACCCGGTCGGCTGGTGTGGCGTCGCGCGGCAAGACATAGTGTAACACGGCCTCACGGCGCTGGCCCCCGGTCGCGCCTCGTCGTGATGTTGCCCAATTGGCCACACGCCGGAATAATCATGGGGCCGATCTCAGCACCCATTGTGAGCGGCGTTTTGACCAAATTTGCGTAGGATGCAAGAAAGAGCAACGACGCATATTCACAGTGTATCTGCGTAGTTGCGATGACGAATCAGACGACGTGAATTTGGCAAAACCCGAAGGGAAAGGGGAGTTTCTGGATCCTGCGGCGTCGTGATTCCTTCGCGTATCGATCCTTGGATACGCGGAGAGGAACCACTCTTTGCGGCATCCCAAAAACTCCCTCTTTCGCCGCCACAAGCGGTTCTGGGATCGGCCCTTAGGCGCTGGCCGTGGCGGGGCCGGCTCGGCACGTAACAGGGCGCCCCCTTGGTCGATTCGTTCGATCCATATCTCAAGTGGCTCGGAATTCGCGATCCGGCGCGGCCACCGCATCACTACGAGCTGCTGGGGTTGCGCCTATACGAAGCGGATCCTGAGGTCATCGCCAACGCGGCCGATCGGCAGATGGCCCATGTCCGGCTGTTTCAAGCAGGTGCCCAAGCGGCCTGGTCGGAACAGTTGCTGAACGAGCTGGCCACCGCGCAAATCTGCCTGCTGAACCCCCAGCGCAAATCCAGCTACGACCGGCAGCTCACGGCACGGCTGACGCCCGGTCTGTCGGACACGGTCACGGTCGACCGGGGTGCGTTGGACGAACAGGTTCCGGCACGCGCCGGCCAGGGGATGCCGCCGGAGTCGACGCAGCCGGTCGCTGGACCCCGCGCGGTTTCCACAACCCCGGCCAACGCGCCGTCGGTCGAGGAGCCGGCGCCGCTGGTGTTTGAAGATCGCTCCGTGGCACGGCTTCGCCGCCCCGCGAGTTTTTCCCAGCGTTGGCTGCGTGCCGCGCCCTGGCTACTGCTACTGCTGCTGGGGTGCGCCCTGGCCAGTGGCCTGGTATGGCGGAACGGGGAGGGTGCGTGGTTTCCATTTTCCGGCGCGACGGGATCGCACCCCGTGCCGCATGCGCCGTCGACCGGGGTTCCCCGAACCGCAACGCCCGCTGCGCCCGACCCACGCACAACCGCCGAGCATGCAACCCCGGCCGAATCGGCGCCGACCCTGCCCTTGACACCGGACCCCGCGCAGGGCGTGGAACCGGCGTTGCCGTCCGAGGTCGCGGCGCCCCATCTGCCGCCCACGTCGACGGCAGCCGAGCGGGGGGCTGCGGCGCTAGCGACCGTGCGGCGGACGTTGGCCCAGCGCAATATCGAGTTGGCACTGTCGATTTTGCCACACATGGTGGTCAACCTGGCCGAGCCGGAACAAGTGGCCCAGGCACGGCATCTGGAGCAGGCGGCCCGTGCGTTAAGTGTGTTTTGGCACGCGGCCGAGCGGGGTGCTGCCCGTGCGGCAGGGCGCGGCCCGCTGTCGACGGGTTTGCAAGTGGTCGAGATACTGTCCTGGGAACAGCAGACGCTCTATTGGCGGCAGGGCAGCTCTGAATTCAAGTCGCCGCGCAGCGATTGGCCGCGCGAATTGGCCGTGGCGCTGGCGCTGGCGGCCGATGAGCCCGACCGCGCGCAGCGCGAGCAAGGCGTGGTGGCTTTCTTGGCCTTGGACCAACAGGGCGATCGGCAACTGGCGCAGCACCGAATCGAAGCACTGGCCGCGTCGGGCCAAGATGTGTCGGCCTTGGCGCAGTCGCTAGACCTGCGGTTACCCCGAGCCGGCAGCGATGGCACGCCCGGCACCGCGGCCGGCGAACCAGTGGCGCCGCCTGACGCAGCCACGGCCACGGCCGCCATGGCGGAAGCGCTGGGCAGTCTAACACCGCTGTCGGAGGCGGAACGCCTGCCACGCGCTCGCGAGTTGCTGACTCAAGCCGACCAGCCTGCGGTTGCCGCGCCCGAGCGCTGGGCATTGTGCCAGGTGGCCATCGGTTGGGGCACCGAAGCGGGCGATTGGCCACTGGTCGAACAGGGCCTTGCGTGCCTGGCCCGGCACTTCGCTGTCGACCCGTTGCAGTTGCGCAGCCGGGCACTGGCGCAGATGTTGTCCCAGCGTGGCTTGGTGATCCAAGTCGATGCGTGGTGCGACCCGGCGCGCGAAATGGTGGGCGAGCTGTTCGCCGCCGATCGGTTCGACGATGTCCAGACGCTTTCGGTGCAGTGTGTGGCTGCCGCCAAGCGCGCAGGCGACGAGGTGTTGGCCCAAGAGGCGTCGGGCTGGAACGAAACGGCGCGTCGTCAGCAATCTCGCTTTCGCCAGGTGGCCGACGCGTTGGCACGCCTGGCCCAGGAACCTGGTGACGCCAAAAGTGCTCTGGCCGTGGGAAGTTTCCGCGCCTTTGAGCAAGAGGACTGGACGCGTGGGCTACCGCTGTTGGCCGCGGGCGACCAAGCCCCGTTGGCCGAGCTAGCTCGCCGAGATCTCGCGCAGCCGGTGCTCGTCGACGAGCAGCTTGCGCTGGCCGACGACTGGTGGGCCTGGAGTGAATCGGCCTCGGCCAGTGCGCGGCGCGCGGCGCGGGTGCGAGCCGGCCACTGGTATCGCGCGGTGGCCCCCTGGCTGACCGGCCTGAAACAGGCCCGCGCCACCACGCGCCTCGAGGAACTGGAACGGTCCTTGTCCGATGCGGGGCGCCGGCCACGCCGACCCGCGCACGGCGGGCCCACCGAAGTCGCCGTGCCGTTGGCCAATGGAGTCGAGTTACGGTTGGTTCGCATCGAGCCCGGGCAGTTCGCTGCCGGCGATCCGCGGCGACCGCGCGCGATCACGATTTCCAAACCCTTCTATGTCGGTCGTACCGAGGTCACGCAAGCCCAGTGGCAGGCCGTATTGGGGGACAATCCTAGCCAGTTTGTCGACGTGGCGAGCGGTGCCTGGCCCGTCGAGCGCGTCAGTTGGTCCGAGGCGCAGCGGTTCTTGTCCGAGTTGACCACGCGCACCGCGACACGCCGCCATCTGCCATTGCGCTGGCGGCTGCCGACCGAGGCCGAATGGGAGTATGTCTGTCGGGCCGGAACGGCCACGCGGTACCACTTTGGTAACGATGTCGCGGCGCTGGCCAACTTTGCCTGGTACTTCCCAGACAACTCTGCCGGGCGCACCCACCAGGTGGCCCAGTTGCGCCCGAATGCCTGGGGCCTGTTCGACATGCACGGCAACGTGGCCGAATGGTGCAG
>CAYSXM010000453.1:0-4515 GCA_964434905.1 uncultured Pirellulales bacterium
CTCGCTATCGAGCATGTTCATCTGGCAGCCGACGGTTTCGATATACAACCGTTTGGTCGGGGCCGTGTGTTGTTCGCCGTCGCTTGCCATCGACCCGCCAGTTGGAAACCGTCGTTCTCGAACCCCACGAACAGCCGCCCAAGATGACTCAGCCATGACGAATTAACATGGCTCGCTCAACACGATGTCACACTCGACAAGCCTTGTAGGCCAGTCTTGTAGCCTTGTAGGTCAGGCCTTGGCCTGACGAGACGTACCTTCTTCATTCACCATCAACTTGTGCCGTCGAACCCGGCCGCTCTGGGTGCCACGGGGCTTTGCAAGTGCTCTGGGTCGTATTGCTGATTTCGTGAGTCAGGGGCGATTGCGGTTTGACGCAGCCGATGCGACACGTTCGGAAACGAACGTCTTGCTAGGCCGCCTTGTCGCGGGCCATTGCTGCAAGTCCCTCTGCCGCCGCACTCCGGCGCGCGCCCAATTCCATTTCCCGGCGAAGCTGAGCTAGCGTGCGCTCGCGATGCGCAAGCATCAAGCGTACCAAGCCTACCACGGCTACGTAACCGGCCAACGCATACAGACCCCAATCCCAACTGTCGAAGTTTGCCATCAGGGCGTCCTTTCCCCTATCGAAAACCGCTTTCGGGTCACCAGGCCAGGCGCCGCATGTGCGCCAGGCCCCGCGGCCCCGTCAAACCGACCATTCCCTTGCCGCGTTTGCACGTTTCGTGGCGGCTCGGCAGGCCGCGATTCACGGCCAAACCTCCGCGGCGCGGAATTCTACCGACCGCGCGCATGCTCCGCGAGGCGACAATTTACCCCGCTAAAAAATATACGCAACGTTTGTTATATCCACAGGTTATGTCGATGGCGATGGTTCTCCTAGGGCTCCACGCGCGGTCGCACAGGGCAGCCCGTTGAAGAATTCGACAGGCTGCCTCGTTATCATTTTTCAACCGACGGTCAGGGGGCCTGCGGATCGGTTCCGGCTCCTGCCGGTCCGAAGCGTTGCCCCACAGCCACTGGGTACCCTCTCAGAAACTCTCCCGACTGGAGCAATCGTTTACCGGCCGGTTGAATCGACTCCAAGACCAAGGCGCCTCGCCCCGCCGCGACCACCAAACGCTGGTCATTGGCCGCCAAGACCAAGCCCGGAGATTCCTGACGCTCGAGTTCAGGGTGCGCCCGAACCACGATGATCCGCAATGGCGGTTCTCCTGGCCGATGCCAAAAGGTAAATGCCTTGGGCCAGGGGTCGAGTGCCCGAATCTGATTGTGAATATCTTGTGCCGAGCGTTGCCAGTCGATTTCTCCGTCTGCCTTGCGCAACCGACGAGCACGCGATGCCAGCGCAGGATCTTGAGGCAGGGCCTGCGTTTCCCCCCGCGCCAGTTGCTCGATGACCGACTCCACCAGCGGCGCTCCGAGCGCGGCAAGTCGTTGCTCCAGTTCGCTAGTCGTTTCGTGGGGAAGTATTTCCAGTTTCGCTTGCGCCAACACCGGGCCCGCATCGAGCTGGGGCGTCATGTGGATGACCGACACCCCCGTCTCGGTTTCACCATGCCATAGTGCCCAATGAATGGGCGCCGCGCCGCGGTACTTGGGCAACAGCGATCCGTGCAAGTTCACCCCGCCGTGGCGGGCCACGGCCAGCGTCTCGGCCCGCAGAATTTGCCCGTAATCTGCCACCACCAGCAAATCGGGCTGCCAGGCAGCCAACGCTTGGCGAGCCTCGGGGCTATTGATGTCCACCGGGTCTTGAATCGCTACACCCCGCTGCACGGCCCCGCTGCGCACCGGGCTAAGTACTGCTTCGCGACGTCCTTGGCCCGCTCGCAGTGGTTGAGTAACCAACCCCACTACCTGGTGTGGCCCCGCCAACAACCGTTCGAAGGTTGGCCAGGCAAACGGTCCAGTTCCCATCATGACCAGTCGCACAGCGCAGTTCCGTTTCCAAGCATTGATCGCAGGCTCCCGGCCCGGGCTGAACCCCGTGCGCCCGCTGTCTGCTGCATCCGGTGGTCTGGCGACCGATCGCCTTGGTCGGTAAATCGGCCAGAGGTTCGCTCAGGTCCGCAACGATTCCAATCGGCGCAACTCCTGGGCAATTTCTCTGTCACCGGGAACCTCGCCGCGAGCGCGCCGCGCGGCAAACTCGATTTCAAATTCCTCGACTTCGTCTTGGATCTCTGCCCGAGCGGCGGGTGTCAGCCGGTCGATAAACAAGACGCCATCCAGGTGGTCGAGCTCGTGTTGCGCGGCACGTGCGAACAGCCCGTCGACCGAAAGTTTGATTTCCCGACCGTCCAAGCCATAGGCTTCGATGGTTATCGCCTCCGGGCGACGTACCTGGGCATACAAACTTGGCAAACTCAGGCAGCCCTCTTCGGCTTCGCCACTGCCCTTGCGCTGAGAGATAACGGGGTTCAAAAACACCCATTCTTGGTCTGGGTGCTCCGCGCTGCCGGTTAAATTCAATACAAACAGCCGATAAGGAAGCGCCACCTGGTTGGCCGCCAGGCCAATGCCTTGCGCGCCGTACATCAAATCGAACATTTCTCGAATCATGCCGCGTAACTCGGCATCGACACGACGCAACGGTTTCGATCCATGCGCTAGCGCGGGATGCGGGTAATGAACAATCGACAGCACGTTGGTTCCGCCGGCTCTCCGGCAGGCCTCGATGAAGTGCCCAGGGCTCTGACCGACGGTCCCACACACCATAGGTTGCCAGGCCGATCGCGCCGCTGGAATCGTCGATTTTAGATTGGCGCCCGCCTGCGCACGAGGGGGGGCAGTTCTGCACCAGGTTGGCGGTGCCGCGACTGGCAGTCCGTCGAGAAATGCCATCGTGGCAGTTTTCAACCTCGCCCAGTGCGGAGCACCGCTCCGCGCGGCTCGCAAAACAACGACATACGCTGTCATTTTGCCAGCGCATCCAGGCCATGCCGCAGTCGCGTCCAATTCCTCAACCGGCCGCGAGGGCTAGTCGGCGTAGATCCGGGTCAATTCTTCCTCGACCACGGGGTCTTCCTGATCGGCCGTGCGGCAGAACACCTGGAACCGCGACTGCCCCGCCTCCTGGCACAGCACCTCGATACGATACACTTCGGTCGCACCCGGCGCCAGCTCGGCCAGCGATTCAAATTCAACACGTTCGCCCGCGACCCGGCCCGACGTGGGGCCCGCCGTTTCGACCGCTTGCATTTGCTCGGGAACCAGCGCGCCGATTTCAACTGCCCGGGCAGCGTTCGAGCCCCGGTTGGTCACGCGGATTTCAAAGGTCGTGCGTCCGGCCACCTCGATCGGGTCGTCGGCTTCGGAGACATCCAGAACCAAAGCGGCCATGCCTTCCACGCGCAGCGAAGTCTCCGTTTGCGCGGTGGCCCCCGCGTCGGCCTGCACTTCGGCCGCCAACGCGTGGTCACCCGCTTCGGTCGGCTGAATTTGCACGCCCACGCGCACGGTCTGCCCGCCCTCGATCCGGCCCAAATACCACGAAACCTGTCCCGTGGCGGCATCGAAACCGCCACCGGCGTTGGCTTGCACAAATCGCAGACCCTGCGGAATATGTTGCACCAATTGCACATTCTCCGCCGCGGTAACGCCCGGATTGGTCACGCTCAATACCAAATTGGCCTTGCGGTCGACATACCGGAACTTGGGGCACTCGGTGGATAATTGCAGTTCAGGGCGTATCACCTCGAGCGACGATTCCGCGCGGGCCACTACCCGGTCGCCCATCGTCACTGCCCCGCGTATTGCGGCCGTACCCGGCGCCAACGGGGTCAGGGGCAGTTCCAGGCTGCGACTTTCGCCTGGTTCCAGCGTTCCCAGGCCATACCGCACGCGTTCGCCTTGCGAATGCTGTAGCGTCGGATCGAGTTTCGCGTGCACCACCACGTTGACTGCCGATCCGGTTCCTTGATTCGTTACCACAAACGTGACGCCAGCCTGCTGGTTCACGCTGGCAGAGCCTGATCCTTCAATGGTCAGGTCCAGTCGAGGCTCCAAGATTCGAATCGGTGTCGATGTCGCCTGGGTTACGGTGACGGTAGCGCGCGGTCGAAGCTCGCCTTCCACGGTGGGAGTAAACTCCACCGCCAGTACTTGCGACTGCCCGGCACCGACCGTATCAATTGTCCAACGCAAGCGATCGCTATCGATCACCGGTTCTGGGTCGGCCGAGGAATACTGCGCGCCTTCTGGCAAAATCACCTCCACGGCCAACAATTCGGCCGCGGTGCGCCCGCGGTTTTTCAGCAGCAACTCGCAACGAATCGGTTGCCCCAAGTTCACTTCCTCCGGCGCCACCCACTCCAACGTCAAGTTGGCCTCCGTCGCCGGGAAGTTTCCCACGTCGAGTGACGGTCCCGCCCCGTGTTCCTCGACGCTCGACTGGCGATCGCGCTGCCGCGTGGGCAAACTAGCGGTCTCCACGACGCGATGCGTGTCGCCCTCGAAAAACGTGGCCGACCGAACGGGTTCCGTCGCCTCGTGCAGCACGTCGGCGTGCTC
>CAYSXM010000454.1:0-4501 GCA_964434905.1 uncultured Pirellulales bacterium
GTCGCTTCCGCCGGGTGCTCGGCCGATGCCTGCTCGCGGTCGCTTGGCGGCTGGGTTTCGTGCGGGCCGCGCTCGGCGGGCATATTGTGCCCTGGCGTCGTCGTGTGGCCGGGGGTCGGAACGGGTTGCGGCGCAGGTTTCTCCGCGCGCTGTCGTTTCTTCTCAGGCTGGCCCGCGCGGGCCTTGGCAACTGGGTCGGGGCGGCCAGTCGGGTGTGTGGTGGGGTCGGCCGAGGAAAGCCAGGCCCAAGCCGGCTCGATACTCTTCGTTTGTGCCACGTCGGAGAGCACCGTGTTCGCCTGCGCTGCCGGCGTCGCCAACCCGCGGCCGACCGGTGTAGCCGCGGTGGACACGGCGGCATCGCGCCCCAGACTTTCGGTCAGCGCCCGACTGAAGACCACTGCCCGGCCCACGCTGAACGGCGCGGCATCGACCGGCGAAAAGGGGAGCCAGTAGAAAGCCAGGTCGGCGAGCACGACATCGTGTGGCGATTCGACTGGTTGCAAGGTCGTGTCGCGCAGTTGCGGCCCCAGCGGCACGCTCTGCGTGAGGCCGCTAAGCTGGACCAGCACCGCGGTTCGCGGGTCGCCACTGACGGCTGTGAAATGGACGTCGTACTTCCCCGGCGTGAGAAACACGTCTTGCACACGTACCGCGCCGTCGGCCACTTCGATCGTCGAACGCACCTTGCCCGCAGCATCGACGATGGTCATTCGCGCACCGGTTTCGCCCGGTTGGTTCCAGTCCGAGGCGCCAAACACCAGGTGGAACTGCGTGCTCTGCACCACCTGCAGGCTGCGCACCAACTCGGGTTGGTCGGGGCCGAGCGAGTCGGAGACATACGATTCCAGGTGCGTGCCATCTTGCGCAAAATCAACTTCGATCTCGAACTCGACAACATCGCCCGGCGAGACCGGGGCACTTACCATGATCAGAAAATCGTGTGCCGATGGTACACCCAGAACTTGAATCTGCTGGGTGCCGTGCTGGTCGTATAGCGTCGTGGTGGAATACACAGCGCCAGCGTCGTCGGCGATCGAAACCTCTAGTGGCACACCCGCGTGATAGGCGTCTTCGACGACCACGGTCATGACGTTGGTCGCCTCGGGCCCCAGATCGACCGACCGCACGCGAAACGTTCTGGTGGGGGCCGACAATACGAGGCTGCCCTCGGCCTCGTAATAGGTGTGCTCGACGTAGCCGGGCGTGGTGGATAGCAACTCCGGAAGCGCACTGTGCGCAGCACCCGATTTGCCGGCCCGTCGCGCGAGCGGTTGCCCGGCGGCATCCACTGGCTCGACCGACAGGTCATAGGTTCCGATCCCGAACACGTCGTCGCGCCCACCGGCGACACTCACGAACAACGTCTGGCCCGCCGCGACCGGCACGTCGAGCGAGATATCGTTCTGCCAGGGGTGGACCGCGGTGGTGGTGGCCAGCACCTGGCCGGCACGGTCGAACACCGTCACGCGCGCCGTCAGCAGACTGATTCCCGCCGCCTGCACTCCGACACGCAGCGAACCGGCACCGGCGGGAACGACCACGCGATACACGTCGGTGTCGCTCGGCCGGCTGATGTCGCCCGCCGCTTCGCCCACCAACGGTGTTCCGTCGTGCGTGCTCAGATCGAGCGCAGCGGCGGTGAGCATGGTACCGTTGTCGGCCAGGGCGTCGAACGCGTCGGGCGGGCGCGTGCCGGATATCGCGCGCAAGGCCGCGATGTCCGAGGCCACCGGCAACCGAACGATGTCCGGCAACACCCGTGCAGCCATGGGCGATGCGAGGTCCGCATTGTGCCCCAAACCGAACACGTGGCCCGCCTCGTGCAGCATCACGGCGAACAATTCCTGCTCGCTGACTTGTCCCTGTACGGCCGTCGGTAACTGCGTGTTGAGAAACACATCGCCGACCCAGGTATTGGCCACAAACGCGTCGTACGGATTGGCCACCGCCAGCACGTCGGCATCCATCGCGAAGGCACCCACGCGGATATCGCCGAAACGTGGATCGCCCTGCTTGAAACCCAGCGTGCCCAGCGGTTGAGCGCCGTCGGCCACCAGGCCGATGTTGATGTTGGTTTCCACGGCCCAGGTCTGAAAGGCCTTCAAGATGGCATTTTGCCAGACCGCGGTCGGCAGTTGGCGATCGAGTGCATCGAACAACGAACTGACTTGCGAGCCTACCTGGGTACCATCGGGCACAAAACTCAAAGTGAAGTCGGCCGGCTCGGGCCACGGAACGGCATAGGCCACCAGCAGCCGGCGGACCTCGCAACACTCGAAGCGTGCCAGCCGATCGGCGCGCGAGTGCTTTCGGCAGCGCGGCGTCATGGCAGCGTCTCCGGCGAGCTGTCGACGCGAGACACCGACCACGGTGCGGGTCCAATTGCCGCCGCCGCTTGAATCGCGCGGACCGCGCTTTCCAATTGTTTGAAATCCGGATCGTCGCGGAGAAAATCCAAATCGCGGTCTCGATCGAGCAGGTCGCGGCCGTAGCCCTCGCCCAGCGCGCTGGCCAACAGCGCTACGGCGCGCTGGCGGTCGGCGGCAACCTGCTTGGCGCAGAGCGCAAAGATGCCCGCCACCTGATAACGCGTGGCGCTCGAGGGTTCGACCTCCAGTGCGCGCTGGGCGTCGCCGAGCGCGCCCTGGCGGTCTCCGACCCGGGCACGCAGTACGCCCCGCGCGGCCCACAGCGCCGGTGTCGCGTCGTCGTGCGCTAGCGCCGTGCCCAGCGCGGCAATCGCCTGTTGCGGTTCACCCAATACCTCGGCCAGCACGTGGGCTTTGTTTTCGTGCGCGGCCAGGTTGCCTGGGTTCAAGAGAATTGCCTGGTCGAACGATTTCAGGGCACCCGCCGGATCGGTGGGAAGTTGCTCGATGCCGCGTGCGATCCAGCCGGCGTCGCCGGCGGGCTCGACCAGAAAACTTTGGCGACGGTCGGCCAGGGCGCCGGGAAGATCGCCCGCCTGCTCGCGCGCCCTGCCGCGTAGCAGGAACACCCGCGCGTCGCCTTGGCCACGCTCGATCAGCGTCGAAAGATCGTCGATCGCGTCGGGCCAGCGTTGCTGTTCCAGGTGACACAGCGCGCGGTTAACGCGCGCATCGCTACGCGTGTCGTCGAGCTGCAAGGCGCGATCGAAGTCGCTGGCCGCCTCGGCCGGCTGGCCGCGTTTCAACTGCGCCGTGCCGCGCCGCGCGTACCAATCGGCAAGCCCGGGATGCAGAGCAATGCAGGCGCTATAACAAGCGACCGCATCGTCGAGCTGGCCCAACCGCTCGTGGCAATACGCCAAGCCATACCAGGCCCACGCATTGCGGGGGGTGGCCAGCGTCGCCTGTCGCCACAGCGACTGCGCCGCGCCCGGTTGCCCCGCGAGCATTGCTTGGCAAGCCGCCAGCGAGAGGTCGCGGCCCTGCCCTGTGAGGCGGCGGCCGCGCCGGCGGCAATCGTCCGCCTCGGTCGTGCGGCCGAGTTGCCCCAACAATTCGGCACGCTGATCCCACAGCGCGGCCGGTACTGCTGGGGGCGCGTAGCACTTCTCAGCCCGCATATTGATCTGGAGTGCCTCGACCACGGCAGACCGCCGTAGCTCGGGCGTGCCGGTGGTGGAGGGAGTTCGCGCCACAAGCGACGACAACAGCCACAACAGCTCGCCAACGTCGGCGCGCAGCGACTGTCGCTCCCCAGACGTTAACCTGTTGAACTTATCAGACGCTAGCCAATCGTCTGCTTCGAACACGCCGAATCGGGCGAGGCTGGTTCGGCACCGTGCAGCCGCGCCCCGTGGCGAAGCGCTTTCCCGGGCGGCGTCAACACACGCCCGCTGCACGGCGAACAGGTCATCGCTCACCCGCACCTGATCGAGCGCGGCCTCGAACCGAGCCAGGCGTTCACCGCGCACCCACAGCAGCACCCCGCCCAGGCACAACATCACGGCGGCGGCCGTGGCCACGCCCGACGCAGAGGTCCAGCGCGGATGGCGGCGAAGCCATTTGTGTGCCCGTTCGACCAGCGACGGATTTCCTGCATGGCAGAGCGGCCGATGCGACAGTTGTCGGTTCAGATCCTCGGCCAGCGCCGCGGCCGAAGGATAGCGCCGGCGAGGGTCGGTCGTCAGGCAGTGCCCGACGATGGCCGACGCCCCGGGTGGCACCCAGCGGGCCAGCTCGCGCAGCGCCGGCGGCGGAGCAGCTCGATCCGCGAGCAACTGGTCGATCAACTCATCGGCCGCTCCCGGGCGGTGTGGATAGGGAGCTTGTCCGGCCAGAAGCTCGAACAACATCACCCCCAACGAGTACACGTCGCTTTGCGGCTCGGCACCAGGACGGCGCTGTTGAAAGGCGCGCAACTGCTCGGGCGCCATATAGGGCAAGGTACCGCCAACCACCTGGTCCGCCAGCGGCTGGCAGCGTTTCAGGTCGGCCGAAAGATTGAAATCCAACAACATCGGCCGGCCGTCGTCGGCCAGCAAGATGTTGGC
Organism: uncultured Pirellulales bacterium; assembly: GCA_964434905.1. Classification (GTDB taxonomy): domain Bacteria; phylum Planctomycetota; class Planctomycetia; order Pirellulales; family CAYNRE01; genus CAYSXM01. Next base: position 4,484 of record CAYSXM010000454.1, read on the forward strand.
AGGCTTCAAGTCGCGATG
>CAYSXM010000455.1:0-4498 GCA_964434905.1 uncultured Pirellulales bacterium
CGAGGCACTCGACAGCCTGTTTCGCGCGGCGGTGGCGGCCGTGGTGGCCGATGGAAAAGATCAGGCAGCGCTGGAGTTCGTGGAGTTCACGTTGCCGCGAATGGCCGAGGTCGATCGGCTAGAAGAAGCGCGGTCGGGCGCTCAAGCTTTGGTCGGCGCGGGGCACGACAGTTCGCTGGTCTATACGGTGCTGATCCAATCGGCGGTCGACTTGGGCGACGTGCCCACGGCCAAGCAAGCCTTGCAAGAAGCCATTGCCAAACAGCGCATTCCCGAGGGCGAACGATCGAAGCTGGAACGTCTCGACAAACTGGCGGCCATGTTGGCCGAGGAAGACCAGCGCCGCGCGGCCGATGCACAGGCCGATGACTTGCCCCGGGTGCAGTTTGACACCACCCAGGGCAAATTCACGGTCGAGTTGTTCGAGAACGACGCCCCGAACACCGTGGCCAACTTCATCTATTTGGTTAGCGAACAGTTTTACAACGGCCTGGCGTTCTTTCGGGTTACCTCGGGGTTTGGGGCGATGGCCGGCTGCCCACTGGGCGACGGCCGACATGGCACTGGCTATGAAATCGTTCAAGAGCCGAGCCCTCGACCTCACCTGCGTGGCACACTCAGCATGGCCCCCAATGGAGGTTCCGCCAGCGGCTCGTACTTCTTCATCGACTACCGGATCACGGCCTCGGAAAACCTCAACGGCAAGGCCGCGGTGTTTGGTCGCGTGATCGAGGGGATCGATGTCGTGTGCCGGCTGCAACGGGCCGATCCGCAATTGCCGGACTCCACCGTGCCGCCCGATCGCATTCTTCGAGCCGAAGTGGTGCGCAAACGCGACCACAAGTACTACCCCACCACCTCGGCCACCGAAGCACTGACCATGGTGCAAGCCGCAATGGAACAGGCCAGCCAAGGCCAGACCGACCAGGCCATCGACACGCTGAAAAACAGCATCACGCTGGCACCCCAATTGTTCGAACCAAACTTTTCGTTGGGAATGCTCTTTGTTGCGCTGCGCCGCGGACGAGAGGCCACGCAGTATCTGGCACGGGCCACGGAAATTCGTCCCGCGCACGCCGATGCACAGTTCCACCTGGGCGTACAACTGGCAAACCAGCGGCGAGTGGAAGAGGCCATCACGCATTTCCAGGCCGCCATGGTGCACAACCCCCAGGATGTACGGGCCTTCAACAATCTGGCTACGTTGCTGGCCGGACGAAAACGATTCGACGACGCGATCGACTTGTTGCAACAGGCGCTCGTCATCAGCCCCGACTACGCACCAGCGCTCAAGAACCTGTCGCGCGTGCGCGAGATGAAAGAGCGATTCGACCAAGCGCGGAGCGGTCAGCCGGCGCAACCCTAGCCTGCCCGTCGCTCCTGGGTTCCTGAACCTCGTCGTGCGGAGACAACGGTCTGGGGGCTGAATGGAGAACCGAGATCGGCGCGGCGAGCGCAGGGGGAAAAGGAGAAACCGAGGGCGATGGCGGTGAGAGGCCAAAGGCGCGAAACGCTTGCCTCTGCAACCGCAGGCCCAGGAACAATTCGGCGTACGTACCCGCCGCCACCGGGCTGCCACGGCTCCACCAAATCTAGCGCCGGGCCAGCATGGCTTCCAACCGCTCTTTCACGGCCGGCCACTCGCCATCGAGAATGCTGAAGTAGACGCTATCGCGCCGCCGATCGCCCGGACACAGCAGGTGCTGCCGGAGGGTGCCTTCTTCGATGGCACCGATGCGCAGCAGTGCCGCTCGTGAGCGGGTGTTGCAGGCATCGGTCTTGAATTCCACGCGCAGGCATCCCAGCACCTCGAAACAGTGACGTAGCTGCAAGTACTTGGCCTCGGTGTTGGCGGCCGTGCGCTGCCAACTAGGTGCCAGCCAGGTGCCACCGATTTCTAACCGGCGGTGGCGCGGTTCAATTGCCGCGTAGCAGGTTCCCCCCACCACGCTTCCCGTGGCCAGGCTGCGGGTGGCAAAGGGCAACACACTGCCTTGTTCGCTCGCGGCCAACAGGCCCCTGACATATGCCTCCATCTCGGTAGAAGTGGTTATCGACCAGGGAAACCACCGAAACAGGTCGTGCCCCAACCCCACTGCAATGAACGCCTCGAGGTGCTCGATCGACAACGGCTCGAGCTGCACGACGCTACCCACCAGTGTCTGGCGGACAACTGTTAACGGTTCCACGTCCCACCACTCTGTCGTTGGATTGAACCCGGATGGCTAGCGAATTCACGGCTCCAGCAGCCCGTCGAATCAATGCCGCCTTGGCATTCTCCAAAGACTGCTAGACATCGGTCCGTCGAACAAGGTTCTCGAATATCTATCATTTTCTGCCCCCCGGACAGGCTACCGAGGGAACTGCGCCAGCCGAATCGCTAGCAGTGGTACTCGCTTGCACGACCAGCCGCAGGTAGCGCGCTAGGCACAGTCTACGGAACCGGCCCCGTGACCCTTGTCGATTGACGAGTCTGAACAGCCCTGCGGTGGGGCAGTGGCGACCAACTCGCCGCCACGGTCGATAGCAACCCCAGGCCCCCGGGCGCACGTCTCTGGTTTCGGTCGGCGTTCCGGCCTTCTTTACCCCTAGAACTACAGCATGCGCGCACTCGAACTTGGGAAGACCCTCAACGATCGTCGACTGAACCGGCTGATCCACCCGCTGCGCGTCGCCAACAACACGACCAATCTAGGGTACTTGGCGGTCGACTATCTGACGCTAGCGACGATTGTCGCGGCGACCATTTATTTCTGTCAGCACCGCGCGGCCTGGGGTTGGTCGTGGTCGACGTCGATTCCCGTGGTCGGGCTGGCCGTGTTCCTGGTGGGGGCGGTGCAACATCGGCTGGCTGGCCTGGGCCATGAAGGGGCGCACTATGTACTGTTGCGACACCGGCTGGCAAACGAGTTGGTCTCCGATTGGTTGTGCATGTTTCCACTGTTCTCGACCACCGAACAATATCGCCTGATACACCTGGGGCACCACGATTACACCAACGATTGGGACCGCGACCCCGAGTTGATGAATCTGGGTTCCACCCGCCGGATGGACCAGTTTCCGATGACGCGGGGAGAGTTCGTTCGCCACTTTTACGCGAGCATTTTGTGGCCCCCGGCCTTTTTGCGATATCTGTGGGAAAACTTCATTGTCACGTCGCTGGGCCACGGCGAGCATCCCTATGGCAGCCAGGCGAGTTCGGCATCGCCTGGGCGACTGGGACCGTTTCGCCTGGCCAGCGTGCTGGGGGTGGTCTACTTCGCGCTGATGTCGGCCTCGTTGGGCCTGCTCAGCCATCACGGCACATTGACCCAACTGGCCCTGGCCGCGTCGGCATTTTGGCTGGTGGCCACCGCGGTGGTTTGTGCCTTGCCTGCCCACTGGCTGTTTACCTCGCCGCTGCGTCATGTGGTGTCGGCGCGCGCCACGAGCATCATGCGGTTGGGCTACTACACGCTCTTGCAGACGGCGCTGTCGGCGCTGCGCATTTCAACTGGCGTGGAATGGGCCGGCTACGTCTGGTTGTTGTGGGTGCTGCCGCTATTCACGGCCTTCCCCTACTACATGTTGCTGCGCGACATGTACCAACATGCCAACACCGATCAGGGAAAACTAACCAACAGCCGCGTGGTGTTTTGCGACCCTTTTTCGCGGTGGGCCATCTTTGTGTATGGCCAAGACGTGCACCTAACGCACCACCTGTACCCCGCCGTGCCGCACTACAACCTGCACCAATTGCACCGGCTGCTGGCCGAGCACAACACCGAATATGCCGAGCACGTGGTGGAATGCCACGGCACGTTCTCCAACCACAGCGGCCATCTGACGCTGTTGGACGTGATGGAAATTCCGACCTGCGAGCCCGGCGGTGCAACCTTGGTTTCGCCCCGAACGCAGGGCGACCCCCCCGGTGTTCTCGGTCCGCGACGCAACCCGCGGATCGACGCCCCGCAGGCGCTTCGCGGCCCCTGGCCGGCCGAGGCCGCGGCGCGCACGACGGCCGAGCCCACCCTGGGCGGGGGACAGTGAACGCCCCCCGGCACGTTAGCCGGGTTGTTCCACACGTGGCTGGCCTTCGACCTTCGCCATTGGAAAAACGCGATGCCAAAGGGCGGAAATCTCTTGGCCGACATATACTTCCAGAATCGCGCCTGGTGACGAAGGAAACGCCAGGGACCGCGCGTGAAAGATTCCGAAGATTTGTTTCAACGAGTTTCCTGGCCGAGGTCGGCGCAATGATCCATTCCATGCACTTCGAGAATTTCAAGGCGCTGCGCGACAGCACGCTGCCCATGGGGCGATTCACGCTGTTGGTGGGCCCCAACGGTAGCGGGAAAACCACGGCCATCAACGCGCCCTGGTGGGTGGTGAACCCGGGTTCCACGAATTTAGCAAATTGCCATAGCGTGTATGCCGACAAAGGGCCTGACTCCGCGGCACGCATCGAGATTTGCTGGAGTGCGGCGGACACTGGGATATCATCCTCGGAGAATACATC
>CAYSXM010000456.1:0-4492 GCA_964434905.1 uncultured Pirellulales bacterium
AGCGAACCCACGGCCAGCAGCCGCACATTGGCTCGCCACTTGGGGCGCGTGGTCAGGGCTTCGATCGCGGCGGCTTCAAAGTCGGGCGCGGCGATGGCCTCGATAAACAAGCCCGGCGCGCACAGTACTTCGGCGGTTTCGGCGTCGACCGGGCTGTTCAAACCCAACACCCCTCCAAACGCGCTGAGCGGGTCGCCCGCCAGGGCTTGTGCCAGCGCATCGCGCAGGCTGTCCGCCTCGGATGCGCCACAGGGGTTGTTGTGTTTGATGACCGCGGCGGCAGGGCCTGCCAGGCCGCGGACCACGGCCAGCGCGCTGTCGAGATCGAGCAGATTGTTATATGAAAGTTCCTTGCCATGCAGTTGGCGTGCGGAAACCAGGCTGGCCGCGGGCGGTTGCTCTTCGGCGTAAAACGCCGCTTGCTGATGCGGGTTTTCGCCATACCGCAGCACTTCGCGGCGAGTGAATCGCAGCGACAACGTGGCGGGAAACGGACCGGTCGACTGCTGACCCGCGAAATAATCGGCGATGGCCCGGTCGTAATCTGCCGTTTGTGCATAGGCCGAACCAGCGAGTCGCCGACGCTGGGCCAAGGTCGAGCCCCCGGTACGGCTCAACCCTTCGATCACCTCGGCATATTGTCCGGGGCTGGTCACGATGGTCGTAAAGGCGTGGTTCTTGGCGGCGCCGCGCACCAGCGACGGCCCGCCGATGTCGATATTCTCGATCGCTTCCTCCCAGGTTACGTCGGCGCGGGCGATGGTGGCCTCGAACGGATAAAGATTGACCACCACCAGTTCGATCGGCTCGATCCCCAGTTCCTGCATGGCTTGTTGATCTTCGGCCCGATCGTGCCGTGCAAGAATGCCCCCGTGCAGCTTGGGGTGCAAGGTTTTTACTCTTCCATCCATGATCTCTGGAAAGCCAGTGAACTGGGCCACGTCGCGCACGGGAATGCCGGCCTGTTCGAGGTGCCGCCGCGTGCCCCCGGTGCTCAGTATCTCGACGTTGGCAGCCACCAACGCCTGGGCCAAGGACAATAGGCCGGTCTTGTCGCTAACACTGATCAGGGCCCGCGTAAACGTCACATTGTCCATTGCGATTGAAACCTACTGGGGTAAGACTCGTGCCGTTTAGGTGGTGGACCAGCGGGTGATTCCGTCGTCCGGTTCTGGCGCGCGATCGGGCATTTGGCCGCAGGCTGGGTCGCGCGCGTCGCAGCCGTCAGATGCCCTGGTTTACACGCTCGGTTCCCTGGGGGTCAACCACCGAGGCAGCGGCCATGGGGGCGTGCTTCAAGCCGTCTGCATCCGAGGCGTGTCGACCGCATGACCCTGGCCAACCACCGTTGGTGCTACAGCCCCTCGATTGGTTCCTCGGCCGCCTGGGCGGTGCGATGCAACAGCAGCCAGGCGGTCGGGGCCAGCACCAGTGCGATGCCTGCCAGGGACCAGGCATCGACCCGCCGGTCGAACAGTGCCACGTCGAGTAGCAGGCCGAAACAAACCTGGGACAGCCCGACCACCGAGACCCTGGCCGGGGGCCCCGCGGCAAACGCCTTGGTTAGCATGATCTGCCCTAGCGTACCGGTTGCACCCAGCCCCAGGAACATGGCCAGCAGGCGTGGCGTGGTCAGCTCGGCTAGGCGGTTGTGTGTGCCCAGCGCTGCCAACCATAGGCAACTGGTCAAGCACGAGACCGCCGAAAAGTGGACCACCACGGCGCGTGGGTCCACATTGCGAAGATGATGCAGCCCCAGCAGTGCCACGGCGGTGGTCAGGGCGCTGAACAGGGCCACCAGGGTGGCAATGTTGCCGGTGGCCAGGTGCGGTCGCTGAACCAGCGCCACACCGGCGATTCCCACGGCGATGGCCAACCAGGCGTCGCGCCGCGGGCGGCGCCCTTCGAGCGGCCAGGACAGCAGTGCCACCCAGATGGGAAAGGTATTGGTCAACGTCAGCACATCGGCCACCGGCAGCCGGGTCATGGCAAAAAAGTTGCACGCCAAGCTCACGCTGCCGGTCAGGCTGCGCAGCCACAGCAAGCGAGGTTTCCAGAACACGAACCGCGCGCCACTCGACCACACGAGCACCGCGGCAAACACGGTCGCTAGCCCGGTGCGAACCAGGGCGATGACTTGCCAGTCGCACCCCACCCGTCCGAGGCTGTAAACAAACGTCGTCATGAGGGCAAACGACGCCGAACCGATCAACATCCAGACGTATGGCTGCACGGCACGCGCGGGGAGAAAAGCTGGAAGCGTCAGGGGGGATTTACCGCCGGGGGCGGTGCGGACAGCGGCTTGTGAGCCATTCTCTCCGCTGGGGGGCCAATCGCCTATCCCAACCCTGTGACCCCCGGGAGAACTGCAAAGAGAATTGCGAGAGGGTCAGGAACCTGTTTTCGGCCGACGGAAGTTGGTTGAATCGAGTGCGTGTTGACCGAAAAAGGTTCCAGACCACGAGTTTGCAATTCTTCTGCCGAGATCACCCCAAACTGGACGAAGCCGTCTGCCTGTGTTAGGCATGTAGAGGTGGTCCCCTGGCCGGCATTGTCTAGCGATGGGAAACCCGCTACGAGCGGAGCGAATGTCATGCGCAGAGTGGCGCACACCATGGGCTGGAGCGGATGCCTGCTGTGCACCGCGCTGGGTGGCGCGGCGCAGGCCGACGACGCTCCGAAGTCGTGGCCGGCCGAGGTCGCGATGGCCCAACGTGTCGACGACCATTTGGCCGCCGGTTGGCGCCAGGCCGGCATCGAACCAGTGCCGGCCGCCGACGATTCCGAGTTCCATCGCCGCGCCTGGCTCGATCTAGTAGGCACCATTCCCGCCGTGGCAGATACCCGCGGTTTCTTGGCCGACACCCGACCCGACAAGCGAGAGCGATTGATAGACCGGCTGACGTCGTCGCCGCGATTTGCGCGGCATCTGGCCGCAGTGTGGCGGCGCGTGCTGGTGCCCGACGTGGAGAACGTGACCGACCCGGCGGAAGTCTCTCGTTTCGAGAACTGGCTGTTCGACCAGTTTTCCGCGGGGCGACGGTACGACAACATCGTGGGCGATCTGCTCACGGCGGATGGGCGATCGGGCAACGGGCCACCCGTGTTGTTTTTTACGTCGCGGCAATTGATGCCCGAAGATCTGGCCACGGCGACGGCGCGGGTGTTCTTGGGGCGGCAGATCGACTGCGCGCAATGTCACCAGCATCCCTTCGATCATTGGGGTCAGCGAGATTTTTGGGACTTCGCGACGTTTTTTGCGCGTCTTCGCCCGGCGCCGGGGCGTGGTGGCCGTGTCACATTGGTCGAAACGCGAGAAGATCAGTTGCAGCTTCCGCCCGAGGTACCTTCCGTGTCGCCGCGATTTCTGGACGGTACCGTACCGCCTGCCCGGAAAGAAGAAGACCGCCGTCGCGAACTAACCATTTGGCTGGTCGGACGAGACAACCCGTATTTCGCCGAAGCCACGGTGAATCGAGTGTGGGCGCAGTTGTTCGGTTGGGGGTTGGTGCACCCGGTAGACGACTTCGGCGACCACAATCCACCCAGTCACCCAGAGTTGCTACAAGAGCTAGCACAGTTTTTCGTCGGCGCAGAATACGACTTGCCACAAGTCTACCGCGCGCTGGCCTTGAGCCACGGCTATCAACTGGCCAGCGATCGGCGCATCCGTTCCGCCGTGCAGGCCACCGGGCAGGCCGCCGGGCAGGGGGGGGCCGACCAAGAACGCACGCCGCCGGTCGACGATCCGCGGTTGTTCGCCCAGATGGCGCTGCGCCCCTTGGCGGCCGAGCAGGTCTACGACGCGCTGGCGCAGTTGTCGTCGCGACCGGCCACGGCGACCGATGCCGCGCGGGTAGCTTTCGTGGCCCAATATCAGGTGCCAACCGCGACGGCCGGAGAATTCCAGGCGGGCTTGCCGCAGACGCTCCTGGTGATGAACGGCGCGCTGGTTTCGACCACCACCGACCCGACCCAGGGGCGACTGCTGGTGAGTCTCACGGCGCCGTGGCTCGACAACCAAGATCGTGTCGAAGCATTGTTCCTGGCCGCGCTGGGCAGATTTCCCCAACAGGCCGAGCAAGCTCAGATGACGCGCTTCTTGGCAGAGGCCACATCGGGCGGCGCAAACGGGTCGGCAACCGCAGACACCGCCGGGACCGCCCCACTGCCGATCTTGGCCGACGCACTGTGGGCGCTGGTGAATTCCAGCGAGTTCCTGATCAATCATTGAGGTTGCAGGGTCGGCCTGGGCCCGGGGGCCAGAGCGACTGTCGCGCGACCGGGAGAACTCCATGGCTTGGACTCGACGCGACCTGTTGCGGGCGACGGGCTTGGCATGCGCCGGCGCGACGCCGGGAGTGGGGTGGCGCCAGGTGCTGGCCGACCAGGTGGCGCGTGCCGGGGGTGGGCGTCACGTGGTGCTGTTGTGGATGGCCGGTGGTCCCAGCCAGATCGACACCTTCGACCCCAAGCCCGAGCATGCGAATGG
>CAYSXM010000457.1:0-4491 GCA_964434905.1 uncultured Pirellulales bacterium
GGGGGCCGATTTTGGGCAGGTCCATCACGCGGTGACGTTCGAATATCCGCGGATGGGTGGCTTCGCCAAGGCAGGATTCGCCGGCGGCCCTTGCTTGTTGAAAGACACCATGCAACTGGCCGCGTTCAACCACAACGATTTCGCGCTGGGCCAGGCGGCGATGATGGTCAACGAAGGCCTGCCCCGGGCGCTGGTCGATGCCACCAAGGGGCGTGTGGCACTGACCGGGGCGACCGCGGCGATTCTGGGCATGGCCTTCAAGGGCAATTCGGACGACCCGCGCGACTCGCTGTCGTACAAGCTGCGGAAAATATTGACCCTCGAGTGCCGGCAGGTGCTCTGCACCGATCCCTACATTGAAGACCCGAGCTTCGTCTCACTCGAGCGCGCGGTGGCCGAGGCCGATGTGGTGTTTCTGGGCGCCTGCCACGAGGAATACCGCGGCTTGAAGTTCCGCCAGCCGGTGGTCGACGTCTTCGGTTTCTGGGAGCAGTCGGGCTGATGCGCATCTTGGTCACCGGCGCGGCCGGTTTTATCGGCGCGTATCTTGTTGAAGAGCTGCTAGCGCACGGGCACGAGGTCGTGGGCCTCGACAATTTCTCGAAATACGGCCCCCTGCGGCTGGCATTTCACGATCACCCCCGGTTCCGCCTGGAAACCGGCGACGCCAAGGACCCGGACTGCATTGCCCGGCTGTTGGTCGATTGCGATCAGTTCGTGGCCGGCGCCGCCAAGATCGGGGGCATCTCGTACTTTCACGCGTATGCCTATGATCTGTTGGCCGAGAACGAACGGCTAGCGGCGGCGGCCTTCGACGCGGCGATCGCCGCGCATCGTCGAGGCACGCTGGAAAAAATTACCGTGATTTCCTCGTCGATGGTGTTCGAAGGCGCCCAGCACTTTCCCACCACCGAAGGGGATGAACGCGTTGCGCCTCCGCCCGCGTCGAGTTACGGTTTTCAGAAGCTGGCGCTCGAGTATTTTGCCCGCGCCGCCTGGGACCAGTACCAGTTGCCCTATACCATTGCCCGACCGTTCAACTGCGTGGGCATTGGCGAGCGCCGCGCGGTGGGCGATCACGAGGTATTGTCGGGCAACGTGAAACTGGCCATGAGCCATGTGGTGCCCGACCTGGTCCAAAAGGTGCTCAAGGGCCAAGACCCGCTGCACTTGCTGGGCGACGGCACGCAGGTCCGGCACTATACTTACGGCGGCGATTTGGCCCGCGGCATTCGCCTGTGCGTGGAACACCCGGCCGCGCGCAACGAGGACTTTAACCTCTCCACGGCCACCTCGACCACGGTGCTGGAGTTAGCCGAGTTGATCTGGAAAAAAATCCACGGGGATCGCCGGCCGTTTCGGTATGTTTGCGATCCTCCTTTCCCGCACGACGTCGCGCACCGCGTCCCCACGGTCGAAAAAGCGGCACGAATGTTGGGTTTTTCCGCTTCCAGCACGCTCGATCAGATTCTCGACGAAGTCATTCCCTGGATCGGCGAACAGGTGCGGATCGGAACGATCTGATGGACACCACAGGTTCGGTGTCGACCAACCGGGCGTCCGCATGGGCGGGCTTGCCGCTGACGCTGATCGTGCCGGTTTACAACGAGGCCGAGAACTTTCCCCGGCTCGTGGCCGAGGTCGAACGGCATGTGCCGCAACCGTTCACGCTGCTGATGGTGTACGACACCGAACAAGACACCACCCTGCCCATCGCCCGAGAACTCGCCGCGACTCGCCCCTGGCTGGTGCCGCTGGAAAACGCGGCTGGCCGGGGTGTGGTCGGCGCCATCCGCACCGGTTTTCACCGCGCGGCGCGGGGCCCTGCGCTGGTGGCCATGGCCGATCTGTCGGACGATCTGAGCCAGACCCCGCGCATGCTGGAGCTTTATGCCGCGGGGCACCAGGTGGTTTGCCCCAGCCGCTATATGCCGGGCGGAAAACAACTAGGGGGCCCGCTTCTCAAGCGCTGGATGAGCCGTGCGGCGGGACTCTCGCTATATTGGCTGGCCGGTTTTCCCACCCACGATGCCACGAACAATTTTCGGCTGTACGATGCGGCCTGGGTCAATGCACTGGGAATTGAAAGCAGCGGCGGCTGGGAGTTGGCGTTGGAACTGACCGCCAAGGCCGCGCGCCACGGCGCCCGCGTGTCGGAAATTCCCACCACCTGGCGTGATCGCACGGCCGGCGAGTCGCGATTCAATCTGCGCAAATGGCTTCCTAAATATCTGCACTGGTATCTTTACGCTTGGCAGAGCCGCTTCGTGGCGGTTGAGCCTTGCCCTGTCTCGCACCGGGGACCCGCCCCGGTCGACGATCGGACCGCGCGCGACACATAGTCCGCGACAACAGATCAGGCGTACCCCTTGGCACGTCGCAACCGATCGCCATCTGCTCCCAGCACGCCGGGTGCCGCCCGACGCAATGCCCCTGCGGCCGCGGCGGGTGCGGCCCTGGCCACGCGCTGGAGGTGGTGGCCTTGGGCCGTGGTGCTGTTGTTAGCTGTGCCGGTGCCGGTGTTTCGCGCGGCCCAACAACTCGGCGCAGACTTTCTCACCGTCGACATGTCGTGGCGGTTGGAAATGCCCACGCGGTGGGTCCATGGCCAGTGGGCGGGGCGCGATTTTGTGTTTACCTATGGCCCGTTGTATCAAGCAATTCATTCACTCGGCTTTTGGTTTCGAGGAGACAAGTTGGCCTGGGGGCTGCGGCTGTTAGATTGGCCCGAAGCCTGGCTGTGCGTCTTCGTGTGGTGGCGCTTGCTGGCCTGGTCCGAGGCGCCGCGTGCCTGGCAAACGGCTCTGCTTCTGGGTTGGGCCGGGGTCTATTTCGTGCCGGGTACCGTGGGCGCCGCGGCACTAAAACCGGTGGGCTCGCTATGGCTGGTGGCGCTGGTGGCGCGCGCTATTTGTCATGATCGGCCCTGGGGCCCTTGGCAGCGCGCCGGGCTACTGCACGTGGCACCTGGGGCCATTTGCTATTCTTTCGATCTAGGCGTGGTCACCCTGGTGGTGTTGTCAGCATTGGTCGTACTGTTGGGATCGCTCACCCTGGGGCTGCACACGCCTGCGGCGCTGCGAATGCGCCGCCGCGCCGCTATGGCGTTTTCGAGCATCTGGCTCAGCGTGGCGCTATTGGCACTGGTGACCTGGTTGCTGCCAGGTTGGGACCGCTATCTGATCGATTCCTGGCAAGTTGCCTCGAGTTATGCGGTGATGCAGGCATTGCCGCTCACCTCGTTCGACCTGGGCTTGTTGGTCGCTGCGGCGGCGCTGTGCCTGGCGGTGGTGATGATTGTGGCCCGTGCGATGCGTGCCGATCTTACTGCCCAGCGACCGCTGCCGCTCGGTCGCGCTACGCTGTTGGCCGCGGCGCTGTTTTGCGCCGTATGGGTGCGCTATGGCACCACGCGGAGCGATTCCGAACACATTACGCGCGCGCTGTTCCCCGCGCTGTTCACCTTGGCGTGTTTGACCCCGGCGGTCTGTCAAGGCGCGCCGCGGCTGCGCCAAATGAGCTGGGTACTGCCAGGCCTGGTGTTGCTGATGTTGCCTTCGTCGGCCGATTGGGGCGACGGCTTGCGCCAGCGCTGGCAGGGGCTGGTTTCAGATGCCTGGGGAAAAACCCGCTTGGATGTTCGGCACCCCGACCTGGCCCGTGCGCGGCAGGCCACGCAAGCCCATCCCGGCCGGCCGCTGTACGCGTTCCCCTATGAGACGATCGTCAACCTGCTGGCCGAACGCCCCAGCCCGGCCTATACCTTGCAAGCCTATTCGGCCAGCAACCGGCATCTGGAACAGGCGACAGTCGATCGGCTGGAGGCGACGCCCGAACTCGACGTGTGGCTGACCCCCGGCGCCGGCAAGCTCGATGGGCTGCCCCACGACACGCGCAACGGTGTGATCTGGCGCTATCTACTGGAACGCTTCGAGTTGGCGGGTTTGCCCTCTCCCCGAGGCATGTTGTTGGTCCGCGCGGAACAGCCGCGCGGTTGGACCCACAGCGAACTGTTGCCCAGCGCTCCGCAGCAACCGCTGCGGTCGAAGCTGGCCTCGGCCGCTGACGGTTCGACGAACACGCTGCAGCTTGAAGTGGACTTGGGCGCTGTCGACCTGCGCGCCAGCGACCCCTTCGTGTTGAGGCTGCGTGTGGCCCCCACGCCGTCGCTGGGTGTGTTCAAGTGTGGCTGGCTGGGCCTGGTGGCCGAAATCACCGGCAGACAGCCCTTGCGGCTGCCGCTCAAAGTTCCGCCCGACGGGCAAATTCACGAGGTCGTGCTAGAGGTTTGCGATATTGCCTCTCCCTGGGCGTTCGGCCACTTCGCGGCCGACCGGCAGTTGCGCACCACCGAGCGCGTTTCTCGATTGAAGATGATGTGGCTGCCGATCGATCGGTTGTCGGTCAAGCCCGCCTGGTTCGCGGTCGAGGGTTTGTCGGTGTGGCGGCGGCCCCAGGTGCCGGCACGCGAAGTCTCGCTGGCCGACCAGA
>CAYSXM010000458.1:0-4485 GCA_964434905.1 uncultured Pirellulales bacterium
AGCGGCGCCCTGGCAGTCCGTAGACTTCTTCAATCGGCTGCTCAACTTCCACGCACCCGCCAGCGAGGGATACCCCGCCTTGATACGCCCCGGCTAGGGTCTTGGTTCACTGGGCGTGCGGCCGATTGTAGGCCCAGACCTGGCCCATTTTCGCCCCCAGATTCTGGCCCACCGCGACCACCAGGCTCTCTGCGATCGAACTGCTACGATCCCCACCCAGGGATCGCTCTGCCACCGGCGACCCACGGTTCGTCACGCTTCCTCGCGCCCCGCGACATAGCGCCACACATAGCGCCACACCACCGTGGCCGGCGAACCGTGCAGCATCTCCGAAGGCACCACCGCTAGCTCGTCCGTCTCGCAAATCGAAGTGCCTACCGCGTCGAGTTCCACAAGCCCGCCGCCTGCCGCGTGAAGTAGCTGCCAGCCACCCTCGGCTCGCCTTCGCGATGCGACGTCTGGCTCCAGCGTAAATCGGCTGCCCAGCCAGCCGGCCGGCGCATGCAACCGGCAAGCCACTTCGCACACAATTTCCTCCTGCCGCGGCGCAGCCATGCTGATCGACCAATGGCTCCTGCCTGCCATGCCCACGCCCAAGGCCACGCGGCCGTGGTTGGGCTGTGTTTCCAGGTGCAATTCCTGCACCGGGGGCGAGGGAGGCCAGGCCTGCGATTCACTCCCTTCGATCGACCTGGCCACGACGCGCCAGTCTTCGATCCCGGCCGCGGTCTGCTCCGCGCGACCGCCAACGTTCACCCGCACCTGGTGCTCCACCCGATCGCCGCGACGCTGGAACACCACCGCCAACAGACCACTCGAAAGCCATTGGGTGTCGGGCATGGTTCGACTTGCTCTGGTTCGCCGCGAAATCGTGCCGGCTGCGGTGCGGCGATCAATCGCCGGCGCGTTCGTCGAGTTTGCGCCACCGCAAATAGGCGTCGAGGAACCCCTGCAGGTCGCCGTCGAGCAGGCGCTGAAAGTTCGAGACGGAATACCCCGTGCGCGCGTCCTTGATCCGTTGATCCGGGTGCAAGAAATAATTGCGAATCTGCGCGCCAAAGCCCACCTTGGGCTGTTGGTTGTACTTCAGCGCTTGCTCCACCTCGCGCTTTTCCTCCGCCAACCGCGCCAGGCGCGCACGCAACATCTTGATCGCCGTGGCGCGGTTCTTGTGCTGGCTGCGTTCGTTCTGGCACTGCACGACGATGTTCGTCGGCAGGTGCGTCAACCGGATGGCGCTCGAGGTTTTGTTCACGTGCTGGCCCCCCGCCCCGCTGGCACGGAACACATCCTCGCGAATGTCCTCGTCGCGCAGTTCGACCTCGAACGTGTCGGTCACGTCGGGCGACACGTCGACCGCGGCAAAACTCGTCTGCCGTTTTCCCTCGGCATTGAAGGGGCTGATTCGCACCAGCCGGTGAATCCCCGTTTCGCCCTTCAAATAGCCATACGCCCAGGGGCCACGCACGGCCAGCGCGGCACTGTTGATCCCCGCTTCGTCGTTCTCCTGGCGGTCGATGATTTCGGTCGCGTACTCGTGGTCCGCCGCCCAGTTAATGTACATCCGCAACAACATCTCCGCCCAATCGTTGGCGTCGGTGCCGCCGTCGCGCGCGTTGATGGTCACCAACGCGTCCATCGCGTCGTGCGGACCATCCAACAAAGACTGCAGTTCCAAGGCGCTGGCCCGCGGCTCCCACCGCTCCAACTCGCCCGGTACCTCGCTGGCCAGGCCCGGATCCTCGTCGGCCATTTCCACCAGCGCTTGCAGGTCGTCATTGCCCTTTAGCAACTCGGCCATCGGCTTCACCACGGCGCCCAACGCCTTGAGCCGAGCCACGGTTTCCTGCGCGCGCTCCGGATGCTCCCAGAAACCCGCGGCCGCCATCTCGGCCTCTATTCGCTCGATCTCCACGGCCTTGCGCGCGTAGTCAAAGACTGTCTCGGAGTTGAGTGATGCGCTCGCGCAGACGGCCGGCGCGATCTCGTAGGTCCTTGTCCATGGTCCGTACCTCTACCTTTCCGTGATTCACAATCCGCCGGCCCCAGGCCGCAATTCCACTGCCATACCTCGCGAACTTGCGCGGCCGAAGTATACCCCAACCGTGCCGATTCCGCGAGGGCGGCAACCCTGGCAAACTTTGCGGGCAGCCATGCCGAATCGACTGGTGCAACCGGTTCAAGTGTTGCATTCCACCCGGCCGATACGAGCGCTACAGCGCTGCCCTTTCACCAACAACCCGCTCCGCGCCAAGCTGCATTGAGTACTACCTGCCAGGCGACCGCGCACCGCGCTGGCGCCGTCGCATCACGCCCTGCGCTTCCGCGTTGAACACGCCTCGCATCCTACCGCAACTGGTTTTTCGGAGGTCCGCCCTATGCGGCCCGTGCTGTCCGTTCTGCGCCGGCTGGCGCCACTCGCTTGGGGTAAAAACAGTTCAGCCAGCGTCACCTGCGCGCTTGTTCTTGGCACTGCCGCCGGATCTACCTGTGGAGCAAATACCACTTGTTTGGCGCTGGCCACCGCGGCGCTGGTGTTGGGCGCCCATGGTGTCTGGTTCCTCATGGCCGCCCTGCTCGGTGCCCTGGCCGCCTGGCCGCTAGCACCGGCCATCGTGGCCGTGGGTCGGTTCCTGCTCGATACCGCCGGCCTCGGCCGCGTCTGGGCCGGGTGTGGCGATTCCCTCCCCATCGCGCTGTTCGATCTCGATCGCTACACCACGTTCGGCGGTCTGGTGGTGGGGCTGTGGTCCGGAGTGCTAGTCGCCGCCGTATGGCGACTTCAACACGAAGCAAACGTTGCGACCCTGACCTCAGAGCCCGGAATCGATCTCGCGGCCGCCGTCGGCCCCTGGTCGAACCAACCCCCTGCAGGGCTTCGTCTGCGCTGCACGGCCGCGGCGGTCTTCGCACTGGTCGGCGTCATGGCGCCACTGGCACTCGGCCCTCCAGTCGCTGGGAAATTGCTCCTCGCTCAACTCCAGCAGCACACCGGCTGGCAGATCGAAGCCGTCGACGCGCGCGTGTCGCTGCTGTCCGGCCGCGCCGTGGCACATGGCCTGGTTATCCGCGCCGACAACAACCCTCATGACACCTGGCGCGTCGAGCGGCTGGCCGCGCAATTGCACGTTGGTCCACTGCTGCGCGGCAGACTCAATGTAGAGCATCTCCACCTGCACGGTGTGGCGCGAGATGTCCGAACCGCCGCCTCCGGCACCGACTTGACCACCAGCCGTGTCGCTCCGTCGGACCGCATGGCCGACAACGTCTCTCCCTGGTCCGAGCCCCCCGGCCCCGACGGCACCAGTCAGCTCGACATCCATGCCCTCGCAGCGCATTGGCCCCGCTTGCCGCGGCAATTGGCAACCCTGCACGATGCCATCTCCTCGATCCAATCGCTGTCCTCCGAGCGGGCCACACCCGCTACTAACGGACGTTGGGACCTCGCGGCCTGCCGCCTGGCCCGCGCCCAACGCAGTGCGCTGGGGCAAGATCGACCGGGCATGCAAATCCATCGCTTGCGCGCCGAGACGATGGATCAGCACCTAACCGGTGGCCAAGAAACCGTTCTGCAACTCCAAGCACTGACCAGCCGTCCGGCTCGGGCCGAGCAGCCCACGCGACTGCTCGTCGTCGTACCAAGCGTCGCGGCGGAAGTCGAAGTACAGCTCAATCTGGCACAGCCTGCTCTACCTCATGAAGTACGCTGCCACCTGGGCCAGGTAGCACTAGCCACTGCGCCGCGAGGTTCCCAGGCAGTGCTGCAACTGAACGTGTCTGGTCAGGTCGATGCACGCGGCTTGGCCCTGACCATCGAAGGCCAGGCTTCAGCCACCCCCGGGCGTCTCGCGTCCCAGCGGCTGTGGGGACTCGATGGACCGTTGTGCGGGGCAGCGCTGGCCGAAGTGCCACACCTACGTGTGCAAGCCGTCGCCCAAGGCACCTGGGACCAACCGCTAGTACGCATGCACTCCGCGGCGATGCTCACTTCGCTCGCCCGAGACCTGCAACAGCTCGGGCGGTTCGATCTGGCTGACCAGGTAACGCGCGCAGCCACCGGTGCGAACACAGAGGTCGCCGCACAAAGCGAACCCCCTGCCGAGAATGCTGCCACGCCAGTTCCGCTTCCAATTGCGGCTGCCTCGACAGAGGTCGAACCCGCGGGTGTTCACGACCTTCCGGCGACCGCGAGCGTGCCAACCCACGAGACCACACCCGATTCCCCCGACGACCTAGCCAACAACTTGGCGCCGCAGGCTGGTCCTTCGTCTGCGTATCCCCAGGCCACGGCCACCACGGCGGCCTCGGCGGACCCCAGCGCCGCGCTGACCGCGCCGGTCGCCACGGGGCCGCAAGCGCGGGTCAGTCGCTTGCCGCCCGTTGGCGCGGCTCCAGCGCCTCCGCACGCTGCACCCGTTGTGCAGCCTCACCCGGTGCCAGCCGACGACTCGGTTGCATCCGCGGCACCCGACGCCGCGTTGCCAG
>CAYSXM010000459.1:0-4478 GCA_964434905.1 uncultured Pirellulales bacterium
AACTGTTATTTTGTGAGGCCTTTCTAGACCCCGGCGATGGGGTGCTGGTCTTCAGCCCCTATTTTCCCACCTATTTGCCCAACATCGCCCGACGCGACGCCAGGGTGGTGTTTTCCAACTTGCGACAAGCGCGCGAATTTCGCCCCGACCTGGCCGATGTAGAGCGGTTTCTTGCGACCGACCCGCAGCCCAAGGCCATCTTTCTGAACAGCCCCCACAACCCCACGGGGGGTGTCGCGACTGCCGATGATCTGTGCGGAATAGCCGACCTGGTCCGAGGGCGCAACGTGGTCGTGTTCAGCGACGAACCGTATGACCAGATGGTGTGGCGCGGCCGGCATCACACCATCTTGGCGCAGCCCGGAATGCTCGATCAATGCGTGGCGGCCTATACCTTTAGCAAGTCGTATAGCATGAGCGGGTGGCGCTTGGGCTACGCCGTGGCCAGCGAGGAGACATGCGAGATCTTGAGCAAGCTAGTCAATTCTTCGCTGTCGTGCGTGCCCCCGCTGGTGCAGTTGGCCGGTGCCGCGGCATTGGATCACGACGGTCTGGAGCGCGATCGAACCATGGCCTTGTTTCGCGAGAAGGTCGCCTTGCTTGTAGCCGGATTGAACCGCATCGACGGGTTCCAGTGTCTCGATCCGGGGGGCACCTTTTATGTGTTCCCCTCGGTCGCCCCGATTTGCCAACGGCTGGGTATCACCTCGCATGGCTTGGCCCTGTATCTACTTGAGGGGGCCGACGAGCAATTTGGACTCGCCTGTTTAGGTGGCGAGTGCTTCGGCGAAGCGGGGCAAGGCTTCCTGCGTTTCAGTTGCGCTGAGCCCAACGAACGACTGGAGCAGGCGCTCGAGTTTCTGCCCCTCGCGCTGGCTCGCGAGGATCGCGTGCGAGCGTATCTCGACCGCCACCCCCAGTACCGGCTGCCGGTACTGGCGTAGGGGTAACTGCCCGGTTGTGCGGTCTGTAAGCAGGCATTTTGGCCTGCGGCGCGACGCGAATCTTTGGCATCTTCGGCAGAATCGGATCGAGACCGTCGAGGGAGAACTCCCAACGGCGTGATCTACCATGAAACGGGTCTTCTCGGTCTGGCAACGCGCCGTCGGCAAGCTAGTGTTCCTCGGGTAGTAGATCGGTAATCAACCGGGGCCCATGCCACGGCTCGCCTAAGGCCGAGGTCCCCTCGGTCTGGCCCACCCACGAGGGGAGCAAACCATCATGCGGCTGTCTCGTAAGCAGTACTTCGTCGATCCCAAGGTGCAGGGCGCGCTGATGATTCGCGCGGCGCTGTACTGGTGTTTCTGTATCGTGTCGATCATCACGATGGTGCTCTGCTGGCGGATTGTGACCGGACCGGCGCGGGTGTTTTACACCCACTTCGACGATATGTGGTTCCACATGGGGCCCGCCCTGGTAACGGCCGCGTTGCTACTGCCTATTATTTTGACCGATGTGGTACGGATGTCGAATCGGTTTACGGGACCACTCCTGCGGCTGCGCAATAGCATGCGGGCCGTGGCACAGGGCCAACAGGTAGCTCCTTTGCGCTATCGTCCCAATGACTTTTGGCACGAAGTGGCAGAGGAATTCAACGCCCTGGCCGCCCGCGTAGCGCAGCTTGAAGCGGGCCAGGTACGCCGCGATGGCGACGACTTTGATCTCGACGCTCAGCCAGCCGCGGAAACGTCGGTCGGCCTGTAACAGAAAAAAGGTGTCAGGAACCTTTTATCTGTAATTTCGGTCGGCCGCGAGGGCGAAGCGTGCTCTCCAAGCCCAGCCGGCGAACGATTGTCTTGCTCCAATGCTCGTCGCCCAGCGGCCGCCCCCGCGCGATGCTCATTTGCAGGGCCGCCAACTCTTGCTCGGATTGCGGATCGTTCACTTGGCGCAGCCAGTCTTCTGGCCTGCGAACCGGCCACGGCGCAAGAATTTCTTGATCTTTGGGTGGCCCCTGGCACCAGCGCCACAAACTGCTCCATCGCCAGTCCTGGGCCTGTGCGACCAGGTTGGCGCGCAAGGCGTTGCGCTCGACGTAGCGACAGACGGTCAAGTAGTGAGCGTCACTCTGCACAGGGAAGGACTTGAAGCGCCCCTGGTACACATGGCCGCTGCCTTGCGTGCCACGGTGTGCGTGCCAGCGCTGGGTATGGGTTAGCGTCAGCCAGCCCATGAACTGCGAAAGTTCCTGATTTCGCCGCGGCTGCACGACGAAGTGCCAATGGTTAGGCATCAGGCACCATGCCAAGACGCGCGTGCCGAATCGCGCGACGGCGGCCTCGAGAATGGTCTCGAATGCCATGTAATCTCCGTCACAGTCGAAGATTTTCATCCGCGCATTGGCCCGGTTGAGCACGTGATAGATCAACCCGCCATCGGCGACTCGGCGTGGCCTTCCCATGCCAGGACGGTATCGCAACTCCGGCGCCGAGTCAAAAAAAGGTTCCTGACACCTTTTTTGGGATGTAACTTGTGTTGTGAACAGTGGTTAGGTCATGTGGTCTGGGCCGCAGCGGGAAATCCGGCATTTTCTCCGTGATATTTTCCGGCGCTGTTACGCCTGGAGTCTTATGGCCTGGGAAGTCGGCAGTTGGTTGTGACCAAGCCCCCCGGACCGGAAACCAAGACTTCAGGGAGCGGCCCTCATGGCACGCAGCACCTCGACGAACTTGCCGCCGCACAATCCCGGCGGCCTATGGTCGGTAAGTTTTTGTGGATTGCTGGTCACGCAATTCTTGGGCGCGCTCAACGACAATATGTTTCGGTGGCTGGTAGTTCCCATCGCCAAGAACCAGGTCGCGGCCGACTACCAGCCGCTGGTCATGTCAGCAGGTCTGGCCTGCCTTGTCGTGCCGTTCATCGTGTTGGCGGCGCCGGCCGGATACCTGGCCGACCGGTTCTCGAAACGGCAGGTGATGGTTGCCTGCAAAGTGGCCGAGGTGGCGATCATGCTGCTGGGCATCGGATCGATCGCCTGGGGCAACGTGTGGGCGATGTTTGCAGTGCTCACGCTGATGGGTAGCCAGAGCGCGCTGTTTGGTCCGTCGAAATACGGGAGCCTGCCGGAACTGGTCGCCGAAGGAAAACTGCCCGCCGCCAACGGGCTGATTGGCGTGACGACCATTTTGGCCGTCGTAGCCGGTTCTCTGGCAGGCTTTGAGTTGTTCCGTCTAACGGGGCCGGACGGCACCTCGGGGCTATGGATTTCGGCCGCGGCCCTGGTGGGCGTGGGCGGGGTGGGTTGGCTGGCAAGTTTGACCATTCGTCCGTTGCAAGCGATCTGTGCACAACGTTCATTTCCCTGGAATCCGCTTTCGCAAGCGGTACGCGATCTAGCCGAATTGGCAGGCAAACCCGCACTGATCCGGGTAGCGTTGGGCGTCGCGTTTTTCTGGTCGCTAGCCTCGGTGGCTCAATTGAACGTCGATGCTTATGGCGTCGAGGAGTTGGGGCTGGCACAACATCAAGTCGGCGCGCTGGTGGGCATGCTGGCTCTGGGCGTGGGATTGGGCAACGTGGGTGCCGCGCTGCTTTCGCGCGGGCGGATCGAATTGGGCCTGGTGCCATTGGGTGCGGCTGGAATTGTGGTGGGGGGCATCATGTTGTCGACCTCAACCGACTCCTATTACTGGGCGTCCCTGTGGCTGATCGTGCTGGGCTTCAGCTCGGGCTTGTTCGACGTGCCGTTGCAAGCCTACTTGCAGCACCACAGCCCGGCACCATCGCGGGGCCGGATCATGGCTGCGAGCAACTTCCTGACGTTTGCAGGCAGCCTGCTGGCGGCCGGCCTGTTTTGGTTGGTGCGAGGACCGCTGGCCATGTCGGCGGGCGAGATATTCTTGGCCGCGGGCCTGACCACCGTGGTGGCTTTGGTCTATGCGAGCCGCCGCTTGGCGGCGCCACTGATTAGGCTGGCGTTCAGCGCAGTGGTTCGCCTGGTTTACCGGGTCGACATAGTGGGACAGAACAACCTCCCTCAACAGGGGGGCGCGTTGCTGGTTCCCAACCACGTATCGTGGCTCGACGGGGTGTTGCTACTGGTAACCTGCCAGCGGCCGATTCGGATGGTGGCCTATGCCGACTATGTTCAGGGCTTCCCAATCGGGTGGCTGGCACGGCTTTTTGGGGTAATTCCCATCAGTCCAGGGGCGGGCAAGCGTTCGATTGTGACCTCGCTGCGTGTGGCGCAAGATGCGCTGCGCCAAGGCGAATTGGTCTGTATTTTTCCAGAAGGGGCACTGACTCGCGACGGGGCGATTCAGGACTTCAAGCCCGGATTCATGGCGATTTTGGGTGATACGGGTGCTCCGGTGATTCCGGTATACCTGAAAGGGCTGTGGGGAAGTATCTTTAGCTACTCGGGCGGCAAGGCATTTTGGAAATGGCCCTCCCGCTGGCCCTACCCCGTGTCGATCAATTTCGGCAGGCGGATGTCGGCTCCGGCCGGAGTCGAAGAGGTCCGCCTGGCGGTCGAGGAT
>CAYSXM010000460.1:0-4464 GCA_964434905.1 uncultured Pirellulales bacterium
GACGATCCAGGTGTGATATTGCAATTAGTCATCATGCAGTTCAGTGCCCAATTGCTGTTTCCTTCTAAGTTTCTTCTTGGCAGTTGCGGGGCGTTGAATATGGGGGGGTAGCTACTTAAGCATTTGCAAGTGGAATTCGGAAAGTCACGGTATGGTGATGTTGCCTGTCCAAACTCCGGATCATTGATAAATGGTCCGTCAGTACTATTTGGACGGCGCGTAATGAAGCCGGTGGTGCCACCGCGTCCATCCAACTGATAGTTGTCAGAGTCATCAACAATGGTTAGGCCACAATGTGTTCCAACGGCAATACCGAATGCATACGCATCCCTGCAATGTATAGCGACTTGGCACTTCAAACCACTTGGATCGGTCCAATTGACTGGATTGTTGCTGGTATAACCGTATAAATTCCGCATCGCCGTCAGGCGCTCGCCGAACCAATTATTATCGGTGAGGATATCCGGGCCGTCCGCGGAAATAGGGTCTTGCGACAGGAAGCGTCCGAGTCCTGGAGAAAGCATGGCTGATCCTTTCAGCGGAACGCGAACGGATCGGATTGTGGTTTGCGACAGTGAAAACATCGGCAGTTGGCGGGATGCCCAGGCATCCCTTTGTTTTGTCTCGACTGCCTTGCCTGTCGGCAGTGCAGGCATTGACACGATTCTCCATGGGGCGTGTCGTCTATGACAGGGCTCTGAAGATGAATTGGAGTCACCTCTCGGTGTTGGGGCTGTAGAGCGATCAGGCGTTGCGAGTCGAGAAACGCCCGCTCGGCATCAAGTGCTGCGCGTCCTGCTTCGTAACCACGGCGCAATTGGTCGATCAGGTGTGTCGCGTAGCGCAGGTCCGTCGGCGCAAGCTTTACCGCCCAGCTCAAGGCATCGATCGCCTCCTGCGTCCGACCGTGGTCCTCTAAGCAAGACGCCCGCGTGGAGAGAAACGCGGCTAGCTCTTCGGTAAGCGAAAGACTTCTAAGGTACCAGCCACCGGGCTCGTCGCATGGCTTCCACTCCATTGGCCACGTCCGGTAAAAGTCATCAGGATAGGTGCTCATCCCGCTTCCGGTGGCTTCGATATTGAAGCGTTCAGGAATGCCGAATCGGTGCCCATGCACGTCCTCCCAGCGTACAAAAAGATGCCCAGCCGTTTCCACCAGCTTTAGAGGCAGCCCCAACCGGCGGCCTACGGCTACGTACAAGACGGGCATCGAGGCGCATGTTCCGCCGGGCCCATCGATAATGCCGTGGATGAACAAATCCCGCGAGTCGCGAAAATCTGGCTTGAGGCAGAGAGGGTTCTGAAATTCGCTGTCGGTGATTCGAGCAGGGTTGTAACGGACGCCAAGGTCCTCTTGCAGCGTCTGGACCAGATGATAGCAGCAAAAGTATCCCGGCGAATTGTTGTAGATCGTCGGGAAGTTGTGCAAACGATGGGTGTGGCGGCGAATGCTCAGGTCCACCTGGCGCGCTGCCTCGTCGAGCCACGTCAAATAGCGCTCAAGATCGAGGTTCTCGGCTTCGGGTAGCCCAGACGCACACAGGAGGTTGACGATGCCGACGTCGAGAGTGCCCAGAAGATCGTCAGGGCGTTCGCAGAGTTCCGCGAGCGTCGGTAGGGCAATTGAAGTTCGCAAGGCGTCGCCGGACATTGCGATTTCCTCCGATTGCAGCAGTCGAGCCACGCGATTTCGGAGTCAGCCACTTCCCACCGCCGCCACCCGTGCAAAGTACAGGATGCAGCGCACGCCCCCCCTACCCTGCCGCGGCGTCCAGGGCCGCTTGCAGTCGGTTCTTGGGCTGCACGCCCACGAACCGCTCGACCACTTCTCCGCCCTTGAAGACCATCAGCGTGGGAATGCTCTGCACGCCGTAGGTCATGGCGGCATGGGGACTGTCGTCGATGTTGAGCTTGCCGATCTTGACATTTCCGGCATATTCGCCAGCCAACTGCTCGACCAGCGGCGCAATCGCACGGCACGGACCGCACCAGGGGGCCCAAAAATCGACCAGCACGGGTTTGTCGGACTTGAGCACTTCGCTGTCGAAGTTCGTGTCGCTGAGTTCCATTACTTGGCCGGCCATCTGATTTCCTCTCCTCGAAGCGGATACCCCAGCGGGGGGCACGCAGTCTGGCGGTTTTCCTGCAGGCAAATGGCCAGGGGGCCACGCCGCAGGGGTGGGTGGGACATCCGCGGGAATTATAGAGAGGGAGCCCAAGGTGTCAACGTGATGCGCGGGGGGCCCGCCGGGTGTGCGGTGGGTGCTTGCGTTGCAATCGAGCGAATTGCTGCCTAGGCTGCCGGCTCCGGGACAGTGCGGTCCACAACACCGTGGTTTTTGCCCAAGCCTGAATCTCTAATTCGCTGGGACGGTTGCCGATGATGTCGAGCTTTCGCTGCTTGCAGGTTTCCAAGACAGAGGCGGGCATCTCGCGCCGCATTGCCACGGCCAAGGTCGACGAATTGCCCGTCGGCGATGTGCTGGTCCGCGTGGCCTATTCGTCGCTCAATTACAAAGATGCCTTGTCGGCGACCGGACATCCAGGCGTCACCCGCAAGTTTCCCCATGTGCCGGGCATCGATGCGGTGGGCGTGGTCGAGTCGTCCAGCGATACGCGGTTTGCGGTGGGACAGTCGGTGTTGGTGAACGGTTTCGACCTAGGCCAAAACACCTGGGGCGGTTGGGGCGAGCTAGTGCGTGTGCCGGCCGAGTGGGCTACTCCGCTGCCGGGCGCGCTCTCGCAGCGCGACGCGGCGATTCATGGAGTGGCGGGGTTCACGGCCGCCTTGTCGATGGCACAATTGCTCGCCGCCGGGCTGCGCCCGGACCAAGGGCCAGTTTTGGTGACCGGGGCCACGGGCGGCGTCGGCAGCGTGGCCGTGGCACTTTTGGCGCGGACTGGGTTTCAAGTGGTGGCGGCCACAGGCAAGGCCGACGCCGAGCCGTATTTGCGAGCGCTGGGCGCTCAAGAGATTCTGCCACGCGAAGCGCTGTTGGATGGCTCGAAAAAGCCGTTGCTGCCCGCGCGGTGGGCAGGCGTGGTGGATACGGTGGGCGGGTTGGTGTTGGCCAACGCGATTCGGTCGTGTCTGCGTGGCGCCTGCGTGGCGGCGAGCGGTCTGGTCGGGGGTGTCGATTTGCCGTTGTCGATTTACCCGTTCATTCTGCGCGGAGTGCAGTTGGCAGGAATCGATTCGGCCGAATATCCGGCCACGGGGCGGCCGGCGATCTGGGAGCACTTGGCAGGGGACTGGCGCCCGGCGAACCTGGAACTGCTCGTGGCCGACACGGTGGGGCTCGAGGGCCTGGAGCCCCACATTGTGGCGATTTTAGCCGGACAAATGCGCGGCCGCGTCGTGATCGAGCACGCCTAGCGACGGCGAATTCAATCTGTAGCAGACAGCGCGCGCAGCCGGTGGAAACGTATTGCGCGCTTTGTCGCGCGCGGTGTCGGGTAGCCCGATCAGGCGACGCGGCGCAGCGGCTCGGCGAGCGAGTCGACCAATCGATCTGGCACGTCCATCTCACGCAGTGCCGGGTCGGCGCGCAGCGTGGCGAGAACAATTTCCAATTGTTCTTGGGCCGTGGCGCTGGGATCGAGAAACAAGAGTTTCTGGCCACGAAGTTGGCAGGCCCCGCCCAGTGTGCCGCCGAGCCAATCGTGGCGGACGCGATAACCCAGCCGATTGGCCAACTGAAGTGCCAAATCGAGCACTTCGACAGTGTGCATCCGTGCATCTCCTAGTCGCCGCGATCCGTCGCCGCGTAAACGCATTATAACCCGAAGTATTCATGAGCCTTCTGCTGCGGAAGCGAACGTGTCGCGTCTGCCGCGTCAATCCGCAATCTCCCCCTGGCTCACGTATTCACTAATACGCTGCGCTGGTCGATCGAGGTTTTCCTTGCAGCCGCAACACCTTCGATTCCTCGCGACGAAGTTCATGAATAATCCGGGTTTACCCAAACCCACGGGCCCTGGTGTGTGTCCCAGATTTCTGGTTGGCCGGGGTGCGAATATAGCGTGTGGTGCCAGAATGAGAAACGCAGGTGCTGCTAGCGGGTGGAACCGTTGGTTGCCAGCACTGCTTCGCGGCACAAGCAGCCCATGGCGTTGGGCGCGCGGGGGCGTTGGGCCCCGGTGGCCGGGGAGCGGCCGAGTGTCGACCAGCAAAGCTGGATTGGCGTACTACGAGTGGTCGATAGCAGAGTGGTCTTGGTCTGCACTTTCGCGACAAACGGTAGACGAGGCGGCTTGGCATTGTGCCGGCAAAACAGCGAAGGTGCGCGAAGGTGGCAATTCTGCCAGGGCTGGCAGGTTGGCAAACTGGCAGGAGGACCGTGGATGGCAACAGGCGGCGAAACCCACAACCCTAACCAGACCGAGCAAATTGCGCTGCTCAAGGCGCAGCTTGCGCACGCGCAGAAGATGTCGGCCTTGGGCGAGTTGGCCAGCACGACCACG
>CAYSXM010000461.1:0-4459 GCA_964434905.1 uncultured Pirellulales bacterium
CAGGCGGCGGTCGAAGCGTGGATGAACAGCGAGGGCCATCGGGCGATCATCCTCCCAGCACACGCACCCGACGACGGCCGAATAAGTCCGCATGCGCACGGACGTCAAACATTTCCCGCCTGCAAGTGCCCGCTAGTGCTTTGTCAAAGCCAGATTCACGCACTTCGTCTTGGCCTGACTTCAATGCACCGCTGAACAAGCCAGTAGCGGCACCCGAAGGCTGGCCTTTGTCAGACTGCCGGAATGCACCAAACGCGCCAGGGTGCGGCGCTATGCGTCGTACCGTCTACTTGTCGAACCATTTCTTCAACTGGTGCAGCGTCGCGGCGCGGCCCGCCCGGGCGATCGACGTGGTCAGCGGAATCTCCTTCGGGCAAACTGCCACGCAATTCTGAGCATTGCCGCAGGCCTGAATGCCCCCTTCTGCCACCAAGGCATCGAGCCGCGCACCGGCGCTCATCTTGCCCGTCGGGTGCGCGTTGAACAGCATGATCTGGCTGATCGCGTGCGCTCCGAGAAACGCGCGGTCGTAGGCGGCGTTTTCCCGCGCGTCATGCGCCTCGGTTGTCTCGCCCGTCTGCGCCGGCACTTCCACCTTGTTGTATTGAGGGCATGCTTCGAGGCAGCAGCCGCAGCTCATGCACTGGCTAAGCGGATAAGCCGTGGCCTGATCGTCAGGGGACATCCGTGGGCCAGGGCCTTGGTCGAAATAGCCATCGACAGGAATCCAGGCCTGCGCCCGCTCGAGCGCGCGGAACAAGCGTGCTCGCGAAACTACCAGGTCGCGCTGCACCGGGAACTTGCTCATCGGCCGCAGTTCAATTTCCTGCGCATTGTCTTCCAGCAACCGGTCGACCAGTGCGGTGCAGGCCTGGCGTGTGCGCCCGTTGACCAGCATGGTGCAGGCGCCACACACCTCTTCCAAGCAGTTGCATTCCCAGGCCACGGGTGCCACCGCGCGGCCATCGGCACTCTGCGCGTGCGCGGCAATTTTTTGCAACACGCTAATCACGTTCATGTCGGGCTCGTACGCCACGCGATGCCGCTGCCAATAGCTCGATTGACCGGGACCGTCTTGCCGCAGCACGCGCACATCGAACACGCGCGGCTCCGGGGCGGAGTGCCCATCGTGAGAGGTAGGAGCATGCTGTGGCGCGGCATGGTGCTCGCTGGCCGAACTGGTCATAGCGCGATCTCTATCCAAATAGAATGTGGGAAATCCCAGACAACAATCCAGGCGTGCGCGCTCAGTGCGCGGCGGCCACGCCCCGCGCGCCGGCCGGCCCTTGTCCATTGCTCCCGGCGGTTTGGGCGGTTTGCCGTTCCTTCCACACCTCCTCGATCACTTCAGCACCCACCAGGCCATACAGCCGGGGGCGCGGCGTAATCAACGAGGTATCGACATCCTCGTAATTCAACGTTGGCTCGCCGTCGGGGGCCAGCGTGGCCACGGTCGACTTGAGCCAGCGACGGGTACTGTCGTCGAAGCGCTGGCACCACGCCTCGGCCTCGCGGCGACGGTCGCCCGGTGCAGTCGAGGTCAGCCCCGGCAGGGCAAAGTCAGGCTTGAAGTGCGCCCCCCGGCATTCGTCTCGTTGCAGGGCACCCTTCAGAATCGCGCGCGCCACGGGAAACATGTCGCGCAGCGCCTTGGTGAACAGCACGTTCTGGTTGGTCCAATTTCCGGTGTCCGAAAGCGACGCCCGTGCAGCGCGCGCCTGAAGCTCGCACACCTGGCCATAGGCGACCTTCAAATCGGCGTTGTTGCGCACCACGGTGGCCGTCTTCGTCATCACAGCGCCCAGTTCTTGGTGCACGAGGTACGGATTCTCGCCGCCCGACTTGCGCGCCAGTAATTGCTGATGATCGGCCTGGGCACTGGCCAAAGCCCCCTCGAACAGTGCGGCTGGCTGCTCGGCTGCCGCGCCGCCCGGCAACGACTTGATCCAGGTTTCAATCGCCGGCGCGACGATCAACCCGCTGAAGATGCAGCTCAGCAGCGAGTTGGCCCCCAACCGGTTGGCGCCGTGATACTGATAATCGCACTCGCCAATCGCATACAGGCCGGGCAGATTGGTGGCCTGGTTGCGCGGCGAGCCGGCACGCAAGCCGCCCGCGGCGGTGCGTTCGTAGTCGACCCACAAGCCACCCATCGAGTAATGCACGGCCGGGAAGATCTTCATCGGCACGTCGCGAGGATCGACCCCCTGGAACTTCTCGTAGATTTCCAGAATGCCACCCAGCTTGCGATCGAGCATCTCGCGCGGCAGGTGCGTCAGGTCGAGATACACGGCCAAACGATCGCGGTCGACGCTCAACCCCTCGTACACGCAAACATTGAAAATCTCGCGCGTGGCGATATCCCGCGGCACCAGGTTGCCGTATTTCGGATACCTCTCTTCCAGGAAGTAATAGCGCTCCGTTTCGGGAATCTGTCGCGGGTCGCGGGTGTCGCCCGGCCGGCGCGGTACCCACACGCGGCCCCCTTCGCCGCGCGCGCTTTCGCTCATCAGCCGCAGTTTGTCGGCGCCGGGAATGGCGGTGGGGTGTACCTGAATGAATTCGGCGTTGCCATACTTGGCACCCGCCTGAAAGGCCCGGCTCGCCGCGCTGCCAGTGCAAACCATCGACATGGTCGAGCGGCCATAAATCAGCCCGCAACCGCCGGTGCCCAGGATGACCGCGTCGGCCGGGAACACGCGGATTTCCATCGACACCATATCCTGGGCCACGCAACCCCGACACACGCCGCGCTCGTCCAGCACGGGGGCCAGGAAATCCCAGAACTCGTACTTGGTAATGTGCCCCGAGGCCTCCCAACGGCGCACCTGTTCGTCGAGCGCGTAGAGCAATTGCTGACCGGTCGTGGCGCCGGAAAACGCGGTCCGCTTGAACAGGGTGCCGCCAAACCGCCGCTGGTCGCGAAACCCCTCCGGCGTGCGATTGAAAGGGACCCCCAGGCGGTCCATCAGATCGATGATCTTGGGACCCCACTCGCACATTTCCTTGACCGGCGGTTGGTGCTGCAGGAAGTCACCACCGTAGACGGTGTCGTCGAAGTGCAGGAACTCGTTGTCGCCCTGCTGCCGGGTAAGTTGGTTGACACTGTTGATACCGCCCTGCGCGCAGACACTGTGCGAGCGCTTGACCGGCACCATGCTCATCAGGTCGACCGCGATGCCTTGCTCGGCCAGCTTCATCGCGGCAGCCAAACCCGCCAACCCGCCCCCCACCACCATCACACGCTGTTTTGCCATGCTCGATCGAACCTTTGCGAAGTTGCCGGACGGTTCTGCCCGGCGCGAAAGAAACTTGGGTCGTCGGTAGACTTACCGGCTGGCCTGTCGCGGCTCGCCGGAAGCGGGTGTCTCGCTGGTCTCTGCCTCGGAAGGCTGGCGCTGGGCCGCGGCGGCTTCTTCCGCCGAGAGCGTTTCTCCCTCGAGCAGTTTCTTGCCCAACTCCAGCTTGGCTTCCGTGGCCCGGGCCTGCTCCACGTCGACCCGTGCCATGCCACCCAGTGCGCCCAGACCCACGGCGGCCAGCACCAAGCCAAACGCGGCACAGGCGTAGTTCGCGCGGCGCTGCGCGGCAGGACTGGTCCACACCCCCCAGGTAATTCCCATGGTCCACAGGCCATTGGCCAGGTGAAACACGCACGACAGCACGCCGACCGCATACAGCAACTGCACCAAGAGCGAAGCCTGCAACGCTCCCGCCGCGCTCGACGTCGCGTGGTGCGGGTCGAACTTGGCGCCGCCGATCTCGCTGGCCAGCGGCTTGATCCAGCCGTGCAAGTGGAACACGTGATAGAAAATAAAGAACATCGCAATCCAGGCGGTGACGCGCTGGAGCGTATAACGCCAATTGCTGACCTGGCCATAGCTACCGACATTCGACGACCCGGTGCGGATTATCGCCACCCCCAGAATCGCGTGGAAGAGCAGCGGCAGGAAGATGAACGTCCACTCCACCACGGGCAACGCCCCGCCCAGGCTGTGAATCTGGTCGACCCGCGATTGGAAAGCGCGGGTACCATCGAGCACGCTGGCGTTGGTCACCAGATGGACGACCATGTAGGCGCCAACCGGCACCAGACCACACAGCGAGTGCAGCCGCCGGATCAAGAACTCGTGGCGGCCCAAGAACGTCGAACCCGAAACGCTGTCCACGGCAAATTCCCTTGGGATCGCCACCGCACGCCGCGCCTGCCACTGATGCAAAACGCACGCTCCGCACGGTACGAAAACCCACACCGTGCGGAAACCCGTCGATCGGCCCGATCCGTGACCTCGAACACTTGAAGACAGTCGGAAGTTTCTCGTGACCCAGACCGCGCACCGTGCGTCTGGACGCACCACGCTCACCCCGTCGCGCACGCGCCGCGGCCGCCAAACGAAAACGGGCCTAGCACGGGAAGCGCAATATGAGCGTAAGTCCGATGTAGTATAGGGGTTTGGAC
>CAYSXM010000462.1:0-4456 GCA_964434905.1 uncultured Pirellulales bacterium
GTCCGATAAAGTGGCGGCGGCGCCTTAAGACGGTGGCCGGCGGCCCCGACGCGCCCGAAGGGGGGCGTGCGAGGTCACCTGGGCCAGGCAGGTGCTGATGGTTTTCGAGCTTTCCGACGAGGAACTTGCGATGCATGGCAACGGCCGTCGAGTGGAGATGAGCCTGGGCGCTGCGTGGATCGGCGCTGTCTGGTTGCGCGCAGTATGCCTGGGCGCTGCGTGGATCGGCGCTGTCTGGCTGGGTGCTGTGGTGGCGACCATCGCGGTGGCCGAGGTCGCTCCGTCGCGCGCGCCGGAGACTCTGCCCGACGAAATCCGCATCGTGGTTGCCTTGGAAGCGCAGCCGACAGAGATCCGGCTAGCGCACGCGTTCGACTACCGGCAATTGCTGCTCACCGCGGTGCTTTCCAGTGGCGAGCGAATCGATGTGACGCGCATCGCGCAATGGCAGGCGCCCCCCAACGTGGCGTCGATTTCGCCAGCGGGGCAGGTCCGCCCGGTTGCCGATGGCCAAGGAGTTCTGGTGGGCC
Source organism: uncultured Pirellulales bacterium (assembly GCA_964434905.1). Taxonomy (GTDB): domain Bacteria; phylum Planctomycetota; class Planctomycetia; order Pirellulales; family CAYNRE01; genus CAYSXM01. Next base: position 531 of record CAYSXM010000462.1, read on the forward strand.
AGTTGGGCAACCAGCACATCGAAGTGCCGGTGGTGGTCGCGGGGGCGGCGGTCGAATATCCCGTCAGCTTCGTGCGCGATGTGATGCCCACGATGTCGAAAATGGGGTGCAACGCGGGTACCTGCCACGGTGCGGCGCAAGGCAAGAACGGATTCAAGCTGTCGCTACGGGGCTACGATCCGTTGGCCGACCACCGCGCGCTGACCGACGACATGGAAGGGAGGCGATTCAATCGTGCCGCGCCCGACCAAAGCCTGATGTTGCTTAAACCGTCGGGCGTGGTGCCCCACGTGGGTGGCGTGCTGTCGCGGCCGGGCGAACCGTATTACGAACTGTTGCGTGCCTGGATTGCGCGCGGCGTGGCGCTCGACCTGGATGCCCCGCGCGTGACCAAGGTGGAGTTGCTGCCCCACGATCCGTTGCTCCCTTTGGAAGGCATGAAACAGCAGATGGTGGTGCTGGCCACGTATGCCGACGGCACGGTGCGCGATGTGACCGCGGAAGCGTTTGTCGAAAGCAGCCAGAACGAAATCGTGGAGATCGACAAGTCGGGTTTGGCCAAGGCCGTGCGTCGCGGCGAGGCCGCCATGCTGGCCCGGTTCGAGGGAGCCTATGCGGCGTCGACGATTACCGTGATGGGCGATCGGCGCGGTTTCCAATGGACCAACGCGGAGGCGCACAACTTCATCGACGAGTTGGTGTTCGACAAACTGAAACGGCTGAAAATCCTCCCCAGCGAGTTGGCCAGTGACGCCGATTTCTTGCGACGTGTGACCTTGGATCTGACCGGGTTGCCCCCCGAGCCCGAGGCGGTGCGGGCCTTTCTGGCCGACCCACGCGCGGGACGCGTCAAGCGCGACGAGGTGATCGACCGCCTGATTGGCAGCGACGACTTTGTCGAATACTGGACCAACAAATGGTCGGACCTGCTGCAGGTGAATCGCAAATTCCTCAGTGAAAAGGGCGCCTGGGCACTGCGGTCTTGGATTCGCGAGGCGGTCCGGCACAACATGCCCTACGACGATTTCGTGCGCGAGGTGCTCACCGCTTCTGGGTCCACCTTCGCCAATCCGCCAGCGGCCTATTTGCGCGTGCTCCGCGAGCCGGAACTGGCCATGGAGAACTCGACGCAGTTGTTCCTGGGCGTGCGATTCAATTGCAACAAGTGCCACGATCATCCCTTCGAGCGCTGGACCCAAGACCAGTACTATCGACTGGCTGCTTACTTCGCGCAGGTGGGGCGCAAACCCGGCGGCAGCCCCGACGAGGAAGTGGTGTTCGATACCCGCGGCGCGGGTGAATTGATTCACCCCACCTCGGGCAAAGTCGTGGCACCGGCCTTCCCCTATAGCCACACGGGCGCTCAAGACGAATTGTCGAACCGCCGAGAGCAATTCGCCGACTGGGCCACTTCGCCCGAGAACCCCTACTTCGCCAAAAGCTATGTCAACCGCTTGTGGGCCTATCTGTTGGGCGTAGGGCTGATCGAGCCCATCGATGACCTGCGTGCGGGCAATCCTCCTAGCAATCCGGCCTTGTTGGATCGGCTGGCGCGCGAGTTCATGGAACACCAATTCGACGTGCGGCACATGCTGCGGACGATCTGCCAGTCGCGGGTGTACCAGCAGACCTTGGAAACAAATTCCTGGAATGCTGACGACGAATTGAACTTTTCCCACGCACTGGCGCGAAGGCTACCGGCCGAAACGTTGTACGACACCGTGCAGCGGGTGGCAGGGGTCAGTGCCAAGCTGCCGGGGCTGCCAGCCGGTTACCGTGCAGCGCAACTGCCCGACTCGCAGGTCAGCTTGCCAGGCGGATTTCTTGATCTGTTCGGCCGGCCGCCACGTGAAAGCGCCTGCGAGTGCGAGCGATCGAGCGGCGTGGTGCTGGGCCAGGCATTGAATCTGGTGAATGGCCCGACCATTGCCGATGCCATCGCCGCGCCGGGCAACCGCATCGAGCGGTTGGTGGGGCAATTTGCCGACGATGCCCCGCTGGTCGACGAGTTGTTCCTGGCCGTGCTCTGCCGGCTGCCGACCGAGACCGAACAAGCGGCCGGAACCGCCGCCGTGCGCGAAGGCGAAAGCCGGTTGGCCGGTGCGCAGGACCTGGTATGGGCCTTGGTGAACAGCCCCGCGTTCTTGTTCAATCATTGATAGCCCCCGGTCCCCAGCGACTGGTCCGCTCGTCCGCTCAAACCCCCAAGGACCAGCGACGGTGCGTTGCGGCCGGCGACATGGCCCTCGCGAGCAGCCGCTGGCCTAGCAATAAGCCAGCACAGCCAGTTGCAGAATGCAACGCCAAGACGCCAATACGCAAAGAAGTCTGGGTCCGGTTCCGCACCTCTGCTTTGCGTTAGAGGGCCAGCGCAGCTTTGTGTTGACATCAGCAGCGTTAACCGAATCCGACCCAAGGAAGTGATGACTTGCCCCCAAAAAACCACCAAAGTCCTTACGCCATGGTCCAAGTAGCGTAACTTGGGGTAAGGCTGGGTGAACATCACTCGGCGGTTGGCGGTCCCGAAGAGGTGCGGGCAGGCGATGTTTTTGCAGCGTGCGCGGGTGGATCACCAGGCAGCCCGGCGGGTAGTGGCGACGGTCCCCGAGAATCGACTACGGCTTCCACCGCCGTGGCGATCTGCGCTAGCCGGCCCGAAACTCGATCCGACAACAGCAGCAGTTGACTAATCAGCGCCGGCGCCGATGTGAATACGGCCGACTGATCGACGCTGGAAGGCGTCGTCTCCAGCGCGTATTGCGCCACGCTGACTCTGCCCAATGCGTGTTCAAACGGATAGCCGGTGGTGGACAAGTTGCGATACAGGCCGGCCACCTGCTGTGCTACCTGGGTGGCTCGGCGGCGCGCCGCGGCACGCACCGCATCCAGAGAGTCGTCCTTCTGCAGGCAATCGCCAAGTGCTCTCAGACAGGAAAACGTATTGTCCAGTTCCAGCAACGCCGGCCAATTCTTGGCCAGGGAGCTTCCCACCACTTGCAATCTCGCGGACTCCCTTTGCCAGCGTTCGGCCTGCGGCAACTGCTCGGCGACGGTCGGATTTTCCAGCAAGGCCAGCGCCAGCGCGAGCCGCCGTTCGACCACGCTCTCGTACTTGGTCAATTTCGGTGCTAGCTGTTCGAGTGTTGCCCTGGCCCGCTGGCTGGCCGCGGTGGCAGCTTGCGGGGTCGCAGCCGACAGAAAATACGCGCCGCGATCCACCTTCAGACCGCCTTCCATCAGGGCTGCCGCCGTGTCGGCCAGGGACTTGCGCCGGTGCGTTTCGCTGAATTCGTCGAGTACCTTCCGATAGCCCGGCGCGTGTTGCGCCAGCATCGCCCTGAATTTGCCCAACATTTCCCTGGCCAGGTGCAGTTCGGGAGGTTTCGCCGTGGCAAAACGAGACAGATCCATCACACGAATTGAATTGAAGGCGCCGTCGAAGAATTGATCGCGCGCCCGTGCGCCCGCTTGCAACGCGTCTTGGTGTGCTACCACGCGCGCGGCAGGCACCAAACTCTCGGGTCGAAAAGTATCGCCCAGTGCCCGACGATAGAAATCCTGGCTCACCTCGCGCGCCACGCGTGGAAAATCGCGAAACAGCTTTTGGGCGGGCCCTTCGAGCTGGAACACACCAGGCGCCCGGTCGCGAAGCGCATGCGCCATCCGATCGCTATCGCTAGGATGGGAATCGAACCAACTGCTGGGCTTCGCCGCGATCTGGTCGCGAATCCGCCGCATCATTTCCGGGGGAATCTGCCGCGCATTGGCCAGCAGCAATTCGCATGCGTCGTCGGGCAATTGTTGGTTCTTGTACGACTGCTCCATGTCGTGCAGGGCGCCTTGCCAACTGACATTCAGCAGTTGCAGTTGTTCACAGGTCGTCACAAAGGTGTCGCTACCCGCCACCCGCGTCTCGTAAAGATCGG
>CAYSXM010000463.1:0-4441 GCA_964434905.1 uncultured Pirellulales bacterium
CCAGTGCCATCCATCGCGAATTCAAACTCAAGATGGACAAGCACGAGATCATTCGTCGCGCCGTGGCCGGTGTCGAACGCGCCAAAAGCTATTGCGAGGACATCGAGTTCTCGCCCGAAGATGCCTCGCGCACCGAGCTCGATTTCTTGTGCGAAGTGGTGGCGGCCGCCATCGACGCCGGGGCCACTACGGTGAACATTCCCGACACCGTGGGCTATGCCACGCCGAACCACATTACCCGCTACATTCGTACACTGCGCGAGCGAGTGCCGGGCATCGATCGGGCAGTCATCAGCATTCATTGCCATAACGATCTGGGCCTGGCCGTGGCCAACAGTCTGGCAGCCATCGAGGCCGGTGCCGGACAGATCGAGTGCACCATCAACGGTATCGGAGAGCGCGCCGGCAATTGCTCGCTGGAAGAAGTGGTCATGGCACTGCGAACTCGCCGCGACCAGTATGGCTGCGACACCGGCATCGACACCCGACGGTTGGTCCCCACCAGCCGGCTGGTCAGCAACATCACTGGCATCCAGGTCCAACGCAACAAGGCCATCGTGGGCCGCAACGCCTTTGCCCACGAAGCCGGCATCCATCAAGACGGCATGCTCAAGGAACGCAGTACCTACGAAATCATGCACCCCGAGGATGTCGGTTTCACCCAGACCGAGTTGGTGCTGGGCAAACACAGCGGGCGGGCGGCCCTGGCCGATCGAGCCCGGGCGCTGGGCTACCACCTGGACGAAGACCAACTGCGCACCGTGTTCGACGGTTTTAAGACATTGGCCGACAAGAAAAAGGAAATCTACGACAGCGACATTGCCGCCTTGATCGAGCAGCATTTCCGGGCCCACGGCGATGCCTGGCGGTTGGTCAGCTATCGCGTGCTGGCGGCGGCAGGCGAAATTCCCTCGGCGACCCTGGCCCTGGCGCATGGCGAGCAAGTGATTACCGACACCTTTGCCGGTGGCGACGGCCCGATCGATGCCGTGTTCCTGACCATCGAACGCATCACCGGGGTGGCCGTGGTTTGCAAGCATTTCGCCGTGCACAGCGTGTCGGTCGGCAAAGACGCGCAAGCCGAAGTCACGGTCGAAGTGGAGCACCAGGGGCGCACGTATCGCGGTAGAGGCGTTTCGACCGATAGCGTCGAGGCCAGCGCCTTGGCTTTTCTCGACGCCATCAATCGCGTCGCCGCCGCCGCGGGGCGTCAGTCGCCAGAGGCCTTGGCCACGAACGCCAGCCAGTAGAAAAACCACCCCGTCACGCTCGTGGCCACCATGTCGCAGGCCGCCAGCCGCGCCCAAAACACATGGCTGCCGCTGTGCGCTCCGGGCGCCGCAGGCCGTGGAAACCGCCGCCAGGCTCGCCACAACACCACGCCCCACAACACCGCGGTGCTAATGGCGAACACCAGGTGCACGTAAAGCGCCCGATCGACCCAACCGGTCGTCCGTTCCGTGCCGTAATAGGGCGAGGCCACCGCCCGGTCGCGCCAACCGTTCATGCGCATGTCGATTTCAAACAGCGTTACGGTAGTCAGGAGCACGAAACCCAAGAGCAACTGGATTCGCTTGTGCAGTTCGTACGCCCGGCGCACGCGCACCAGCCACACGCTGATTCCCAGAATCGGCAACACCGCGAACATGGCCAGAAATACCACGTCCAGCATCAGCGACGCCCGGGTCCCCAGGAATCCATTCATTACCACCTCGAATTGAAACTCGTGCGGTATTACCGCGAATTCGCCCACATGGTGCGCGACCTTGGGCCTGCCCGCTCGGTCTCTCACGCGCCGCGATGGCCCTACCGGTGGCGCGATAGTTTCGCACACCTGGCCGCCGGACGCCAAGACCAACGAACCGTCCAACCCATTGCCTGGTCGGTGCTACATTCAAACGAAAATGCCCCTCCGGCAAGACCGACTCCCACGACGGTTTCTAGTTGCTCGCCGCGCTTCCTGAAAGGGGCTGGCACCCCGGCGCCGGTTGGCAACGGCCCCGCCGGTGGCCACCAGTCGCCCGGCGCTCCGAGCAGCGCCTGTTTTCATCTAGAATGCTAGTTCCCCGAATGCCCGCTGAATGTCGCCCGGGGCTGTGCCATCTTCTAGATGCATGCCCAAGCGGCAGAAGGCCCGTGCAGAATTCGGGCTGAAGAATGCCTGGCTCACATTCTAGAGCGGCCTGCTAAGATGCCTCTTTGGCCAAGCCAAGTTTTCGCTGCCCGGGGTCTTTCCCCGCGACACGAAACCACGGGCCCGAGTGGCGGAATCGGCAGACGCTGGGGACTTAAAATCCCCTGACCGGGAACGGTCGTGCGGGTTCAAGTCCCGCCTCGGGCATTGTGCTGGGCCAGCCACCAAGAGCCGTGGGCCAGCCCCCGGCTGGCGTATTCCCCGGCGTGCCCAGTTTGTACATCGCCCGGACTACCGAGTGCGTTGCCACGAAAGACTTCGAGGAACTCGTAGTAAAAGCCCCAGCGGGCTCAGGCAGCACATCCAGGGCAACGCGTCTCCAATATAGGGATACAGGGCGCACTGCGAACCGAGAGGGACCATTCCCAAATTCACAAAATCGCCGACGCCGGCCGAAAGGACGGATCCCGAGGAGTCGATCATTGTCGACCGGCCGCCAGCAACCGAGCGAATGACCGGTCGCCGCGTTTCGATGGCACGAAACCTGGCTTGGATCTCAGCCCAATCAGCGAGTTGCCCGGACACGTCGCTCTGCTCGCAACTAGCGGCTATCAGCAGTTCGGGGGCGGTCTTGGAAGAAGCGCGTAGCAACGCGCGCCATCGTTCCGGAAAACAAGCGTCGTAACAGACGCCTCCGGCGGCCAAATAACCTCGCGCCCATCCATCGGCGGCAATCCGGACGATGGGCCCGTTGGCCGCCCCGGGCTCAAAGTCGCAGGAACCCAAACGCGCAACGTCGAAACCGGTGCCAGGGTCGCGTTCGGTCCAGGCGACTAGCCTTTGCTTATCGGTGTACGCCGACAATCCGTGATCCGGAGTAAACCACGCGAGTGAATTGAAAACACAGGAACCTACCTGGCGGCGACAACCGACAACCAGTACGGCTCCAGACGCGGTTGCAGAGTGGGATAGTGCGGCGATGCGTGCACTCGAATCGCGATCGCCCGCAATCCACAACCGTCGCCCTTCACTTTGTTCCGGCCAGGCAAAAACAACCGGCAAGCCCCGACCATCAGCCGCTGTATGCTTCGCCATTTCCGCGCGCAACCGATCGGCGTTGGTCGGGTCGACCTTCGCGGCCACCGCCATGATCACGGGGCCAAATTCGCCGCGAGTTCCCCCAAGACAAATCGTTCCATACATCCAAGAGCCAGCGACGAGCGCCGCGACAAGCATCGCAGAGCGTCGTCGGGTTTTCGCATCGAACAGCCCCACCGCGGCGCCATTGACGGCTGCTACCAGCCATGAAATGCCCCACACGCCGCCAATGTCCGCCAGTTGGGCTAGGGGGCCGAGATCGATCTGCGAGTGCCCCAATTGAAGCCACGGAAACCCGTTCCCGTCGATCGCCGACGTGCCCTGGTAACGTAGCCATTCGCCGGCCACCCAAGCCGTACCCGTGGCCAGCCCGAGCCTGCCGCGCCAGCACGCGTTCAGCAGCCGCAGCAGGCCGGCTGCAACGGGCCAACTTGCGGCGCAGATCGCACTCGACAGCAGCCAGGCGTTGGCGCGCGGTCCCTCGAGGCCCGTGCCGCCGTACGTCGTTCGCATCCAATCGAGTTGCACTAGGTGAAACAGTAGCCCACCGATAAAGCTCCCCAGCAACAACTCGGGCATTCTCCCACGCCGCGAACTGGCCCACGCCAGCGGCAACAGCGCCACCCAAGCCAACAGGCACGCGCTACCCGGTACAAATGCCAGGCACATCAGCCCGCCACAAAGCAATGGCGCGAACAGTACCAAGCCGCTGGCCAACATACGTCACATCCACGCCGCGTGTTGATCGCGAGTTTCCCTGCGAGAAACGTCCCCCACCCGCCGCGTTCATCGAAACCGCCGTTCGGCATCAAACCGGCAAGCGGGTCCTCCACCACGCCAGCGCCACCAGCGCCGCGCCAACCGTCGCGGCGATCGCGTAGCCCACCGCACGTCCGGTGCGGGGCATTCCCCGATACTGAATACTCTTCGCCGCGTCACGAATCAGAATCTCGTAGTTCTTGTCTCCCTCGAAGCGTAGCGTAACTACGCCGGCGTTGCTGTCCGAAAACATGTAGGGATTCGTCGGCAGCACCATCCGCACCCGCGATTCGGGCACGTTTCCCACCTCCAGGTTCGTCACTTGCACTGTCAACGAGCATCGCCACGCTCCGGAAACATGTTCCAAACTCCGCTTGATTTGGCGGAACGGAAACCAAACTCCGGGCGCGATCTCGCGAATGTCAAAGGCTTCGAACTCCGCGAACACCG
>CAYSXM010000464.1:0-4436 GCA_964434905.1 uncultured Pirellulales bacterium
GTCCGTCACGAATATGGAAAAACGACTAGTTCTGTTCTTGATTCTGGCGACCGCGGTCATCGTGGCTCATTCGTTCTGGCTGCGTTGGCTCGAAGGTCCACCGCCGGGCAAGCCGCCGGCTGGCGCGCAGGCTGGCGCGGCCGATCCGGTGGCCAAAATCGTTGTCGAAGAGGCCGCCGGCGAGAAACCAGTCGCCGCGCCCGACCTGGCCTCGGGTGTGGATGCCGAGGCAGGCGCGAACCGGGACACGGCCCCAATGCCTGGGGAAAACCCAGCCGGGCCGGCAGCGGCTGCCGACGACAAGGCCGCCGCAGAGGCCGCCAACGCAAACCCGGTTGCGAAGCCGCCGGTACCCGAGCAATGGGTCACTCTGGGCTCTGTCGATGCGGCCAGCCCCTACCGGATGGCGGTCACGCTGACCAGCGCCGGCGCGGCTGTGGAAAGTTTGGAACTGAACAGCCCCCGGTTCCACGCCTTGGAGGAGGAGAACCCGGGGGGCTACCTGGGCTATTTGGCCGCCGGCGATGCCGAGGGCCAAGGGGCCATCGTGAGGGTCGTGGCGCCAGGCACCCCAGCGGCCGCGGCGGGCCTGGCGGCGAACGACGTCATAACGAAGTTGGGCGACCACCCGGTGGACAGCGCCATGACGTTGCGGCGAGTGCTAGAGCGACACACTAGGCCGAAGCAAAAAGTGGCACTCGAGGTCCGGCGGGGCCAGCAGCAGGTAAGGCTCGAAGCGACCCTCGCGCATCCGGTGCTGAGCGTGCTGCGCCCTGAAGGCGACGACCCCCGCTCGTTTCTAATGACCTTGGCGGAACTCGACGCCGCGCAATTGGGCAAGCAACAGCTCGAGCTGGCGGGCGTGGAACTTCGTCAAAAGACCTGGCACATTGAGAACCATCAGACCAACAGCGTGACCTTTTCGACGACCGTGGGTGAGACCGGAATTCAAATCGAGAAGACATACGCCCTGCGGCCGCTACCGGCCAAACCCGCGAAGCCCGCGGCGGGTCAGCCCGCAGAGACAGCAGGCTATGACCTGGAACTTTCGATCAAGCTGACGAATGCCGGCCAAGCGCCTCGCCGTGTGGCTTACCAACTCGATGGCCCGACCGGACTGCCGATCGAAGGCGATTGGTATGCCAGCAAGATCAGTCGTTCCTGGGGTGGGACAGGCATTCGCGACGTGGTGGTCGGTTTTCGTCGCGGCAAGGGCGTGGAATATGCGATGGTTGCCGCCACCGAGCTGGCCGGCGACGAACCGGTGACGCCGTGGCTGGACGAGCCGATCGCGTTTCTCGGTGTCGATGCGCAATTTTTTGCCGCAGTGCTCATCCCTCGCGATGTGCCAGCCAACGAGGTTCGTTTTGCCCGCGCCGAAGCAGTGCGCGCCGGCGAAGTGCCAGCCAACAAGGCCAAGCACCGGTTGTTGAACACCACCGGTCGGTTGGTCAGTCAGGCAAGACAACTGGCCCCCGGTGAGAGCGTTTCGCACGCCTACCAGGTATTCGCCGGGCCGAAGCGCCCCAGCGTGCTGGCCGCCTATGGTCTGGCCGACCTGAACTATTACGGCTGGTTCGGCTGGGTGGCGCAGCCCATGCTGGCCGTGCTGCACGCCTTCTATGGGCTGGTGGGAAACTATGGGCTGGCGATCGTCATGCTAACGGTTTGCGTGCGGTTGGCCATGTTTCCAATTAGTAGAAACCAGTTGCAAAACGCCGATAAGATGAAGGCGTTGCAGCCGGAATTGAAACGCCTGGCTGAGAAATATAAGACCAACCTGGAAGGTCGCACCAAAGCGCAACAGGAACTGTTTCGGCAACACAACTACAACCCGATGTCGGGTTGCTTGCCGGTGTTTTTGCAGATGCCGATTTTCCTGGGGCTGTACCGATCGCTTTCGGTAGATGTCGAGTTGCGACAAGCACCGCTGTTCTGGGAAGGGTTCCCCTGGTGTTCCAACCTCGCGGCTCCGGACATGCTGTTTCGCTGGGATCAGTCGATGCCCGCCATGGTGGTCGGCTTTCTAGGACCCTATTTCAATTTGTTGCCGTTGTTTACTGTGGGATTGTTTTTATTGCAGCAGCGGATGTTCATGCCGCCCCCCACCGATGATCAGGCCAAGGTGCAACAACAGACCATGCAGTTCATGACAGTCATCATGGGAGTCATGTTTTTCAAGGTGGCGAGCGGCCTGTGCCTGTATTTCATTGTCTCGAGCCTCTGGGGACTGGCCGAGCGCAAGATTCTGCCGGCGACAATTGCCTCGGCCGGCACCGGCACGGGCCTAGCGGCCGCTGCGACGCCGGCCGCAGCCAAAATTCCTCCAAATTCCGACGGTTCGTCCCGGCGCCGTCCAAAGCAACGCGATCGTTCCTAGTGCGAGGCATTTTCGGCGGCGCGCGGCAGCGCCGGACAGGCCCGCGTCATGCTCAAACAGGCTGCCGCGAGGCAGGACGCGGCAGCGTCAGACCGCAACACCCCCGGGGCGAGGGCATGCGTTGCCCGCTAGCCCAATTATGATAGGGGGCGCGATGCGCGCTGCGTCGGCCGGCTGACCGACGAACGTTCCAGAGGCAGTTTGCGGGTGTGGTCATGACCTATTCACCGGTCGACACCATTGTGGCGATCGCCTCGGGGCCCGGAGGCGCCGCTCGCGGCGTGGTCCGAATCGCAGGCAACGACGCGGCGCTCGTGGCTCGTGCGCTGCTCGACGACCCGGCTTGGCCCGGTGGACAGCAGCCACACGGCATTCGGCCGGAAGTCTTTCGATGCCGCGTGCGCCTTCCTGGTTGGTCGACGGCAATTCCGACGCAGGTATATTACTGGCCCACGGCGCGTAGTTACGCCGCACAACCCACGGTGGAGCTTCATACCCTGGGGGCCGAACCGGTATTGGCGGCCGTGCTGCGGGCTTGTGTGGCCCACGGAGCGCGGCCGGCAACCCCTGGTGAATTCACGCTCCGCGCGTTCTTGGCCGGGCGCATCGACTTGCTCCAGGCTGAAGCAGTGCTGGGGGTAATCCAGGCCGCGGGGCCGAGTGCCTTACGGACAGCTCTGGCTCAGTTGGCCGGTGGTATGTCCGAACCGCTGGCGCAGCTTCGCGGCCAGTTGCTCGACTTGCTAGCGGAGCTCGAGGCGGGGCTCGATTTTGCCGAAGAAGATCTCGAGCTTCTTACACGCCCGGCGATGACCGCGACACTGCGCGGGGCGCTCGACCGTGTCGAAAGACTGATCGATCGCACCAAGGGCCGCGCGAGCTATGACAGTCCGCCCCAGGTGGTGTTGGTGGGCAGCCCTAACGTGGGAAAAAGCAGCCTGTTCAATCGCCTGGTAACGTCGGGTCGGGCTTTGGTGTCTCGGTGGCCTGGCACCACGCGCGACGCAGTGCTTGGTGAGTTGTCGATTGATGCGGAGCAACCATGCTTGTTGGTCGACTTGGCGGGCCTGGAGTCGTGCGACGAAGGCGCCCACGATCCTCGCGCGCTGGCCCAATCGGTGGTTGCCCAGCGGCGACAGCAGGCAAGCCTGGAGCTGTTGTGCTTCGATAGTTCGCGCGAGCCGACTGCCTCGGAATACGCGCGGCTCGCAGAGGTCGACGAGGCGCGGCAATTGGTCCTCTGGACCAAGGCAGACTTACCTGTTCGCCACACGCCGACCGTCGGTGTCGTGGTGTCGTCGCACAGCGGAGCCGGCCTGGACGAACTGCGGCGCGAGGTGTCTTGCCGGCTGTCGGTCGGCCGCCCAGAATTCGCCTGTGTGGCCAGCACGGCCGAACGTTGCCTGGCCAGCCTGCGCCAGGCGCGGGCTGCGCTGTCAGGTGCTCTGCAAACGTGTGCCGATCTGGGGGGCGACGAGCTCGTAGCAGCCGACGTGCGCGCGGCACTGGATGCCTTGGCCGATGTGGCGGGCCAGGTGGTGACCGACGACGTGTTGGACCGCGTGTTTAGCCGATTCTGCATTGGCAAGTAGCGTCGACTATCGCTCACGCGCCTGGCACCGGCTTCCTTCTACATCGCCGAAAGGAACCCCGTGAGTTCATCGCACCAGGTCGTGGTGCTCGGGTCGATCAATGTCGATCTGGCAATTCGCGGGCCACAGCTACCGCGCCCCGGCGAGACGGTTTTGGGGGGCACGTTTTTGCAAGCGCCGGGTGGCAAGGGCGCCAATCAGGCCGTGGCCGCGGCCCGCGCCGCGCGTTCGGTTGCGAACCACCAGGCACCGGTCGTGTTCCTGGCGGTGGTGGGCGACGACGAGCTGGGGCGTTGGTCGCTCGCGCATTTGGCGAAGCAACCGATCGACCTGCGATGGATTCGCACCGCGCCCCTGGCCGCGACCGGGGTGGCGCTCATCTTGATCGATCAGCAAGGCGAGAACCTCAACAGCGTGGCGCCAGGCGCCAATGGGTTGCTCGAACCCAGCGATGTGGAATCGTT
>CAYSXM010000465.1:0-4433 GCA_964434905.1 uncultured Pirellulales bacterium
CGATGTAGTTGCCAGCCGAGTCGGCGGCTGTAGCGGGTGCAAGTTGATTGCCAGCAAAGGTCGTGTTGACTGATAGCTCGGGATTGGCAGGTGGGTACTGTCGGCTGTAGATTCCATATCCTGAGCCATCTTGGTTCTGGCTTTGCCAGACCACGACCAAGTCGCCGGCGGCATCCGCGGCGATCGCTTGCACGTTTTGCTGGTCGGCCGTGGTGACGTTGACGCGCTGTTCGAGACCAACCGGGTGGCCATCGGCATCGAAGCTCCGCAGATAAGTATCGGCCCCACTAGCGGCGACGTGAGTGCTGTAGTAGGCAACGGCGAAGCCGCCATTGGGCAGCGCCTCGACATTGCGACCCTGTCCCGAGTATTGGTCCCCGGCGGTGTAGCCATTGACCTGAATTGCGCCCCCCAGGGCCGTTCCATCCGCCGCGAAGCGTTGGCCGTAGATCCCCCAGCCATCGCCGTCGTGTGCTTCGCTGCTCCAGGTGATGACGAACTCCCCGGTAGATTGCATCGCGACGGCGGGAATGCCGTCGGAGAATGGCAGGACACTGACGGGGATTTCTGCGCCGGCGAATACGGCACCGGTGGTAAACCGCTGCGCGCGGACGTCGAACTCATTTCCTGTCGCCCGGTTGTCTTCCCAAGCCACGACGAAATCACCGTCGAAATCCATGGCAATGGCCGGGTTGCGCTGGGCCCCATTGGCGGGAAGATTGACGCGCGCCTCGTCCGTCTGCGGAATACCGGTCGCATTGAAGCGACGGACCATCACGTCGGTTTGCTGTATGTGGTTGGTCGACCAGGCCACGACAAAGCTCCCATCAACCTCGATCGCCACGGCCGGATCGCCCTGGTCGCCCGTCTTGGTTTGATTCACGGGGATTTCCCCCGTCAGTGCCACGCCAGCTGCGTTGTAGCGACGAGCGTAGACACCATAGCCAGTCGTGTCGTCCTGAGGACCAGTGTTACCGTTGGAATCCCAGACAATGACAAACTCGCCATTGGCGGTCATCGCCACGTCGGGAAGGTTTTGTTCCTGACTGGTCGTGACGTTGACACGGAACTCGTTGGTGCGGGGCGTCCCGTTGGCGTTGTACAACCGGCCATATACCCCCGATCCACTCCCATCTTGGCCCTCGCTGTACCACGTCACGATGTAGTTGCCAGCCGAGTCGGCGGCTGTAGCGGGTGCAAGTTGATTGCCAGCCGTCACTTGGTTGATTTGTTGTTCGAGCGTCGCTTGTTCAAGAAACGCAGCTGCACTTTGTCTTTCAACGGCGAGTCCGGTTTGTTGCCGGCCTGACAATGAATGCCCGTCCTCGGCGACCGCCGACAGATCGACGGCCAGCAGGCGACGTTCTTCAAGTGGCTCGAACAGAAAGCCTCGCTTGTGTTTGGCCCGACGTGTGAAGCGTGACGACGAGGGAAATCGGAACCCGAGCCGGTCTTTGAAGCCCTGCATGCTAGACCACTTGCGAACTGCGTTGGCTGTCACGATTGCACCTTTCGCCGGTGTGTTGTCCAGAATTTCGGGAGGTCGGGCTGGCCCCTACACCCGAAATCACACCCAGACGGCAAAATCGGACGGTGCGAAAAAAAGTTTTTCGATTTTTTCACGGCGAGTCGGCGGCCGAAGGGCACCTCGTGGTTTCTAAATCGGTGGTGCCCGGCACGTGCAAAGTGGACAGTCCTGTCGCCGTTATTTACCGAGCAACAATGCTACAACTCCCGCTTCTGCAAGGATTTGTACCATCACTCAAGACAAACTGATTGCATGCGCTCGGTCGACGGGCAATACTGCTTGGGCGATCGGTCGAGAGAGGTCACCCGGGAAAAGCCGCAGTGGGGCCTGAGAACGAGTTCTCGATTTTTTTCGTCCGATTTGCATCATGCGGAGCGATTAAAGCATGGGTGATTCACGTCCCGTCAACGATCTTGGCGTTGAATCGTGTGCGGAGACTTCACTGCGCGGAGAAGTGAGTGGCTTCGCCTTTGCTTTTGATCGTCCGTGCGACGAGCAGGGCACCCCACAGCAGGGCAGATTCGTGGCGTCTGGCGAGACGCGGTGCTTGTTCGATTTGGCGCGCAACGGCTCCCGGCACGCTTTGGGAGAAGTGCTCGAGACGTGCCGCAATTACCTGCTGATGGTGGCCAATCGCGAACTGGGCGAAAACCTGCAAGCCAAGATTGGCGCCTCGGACGTGGTGCAAGAGACGTTCGTGCAGGCACAGCAGGTTTTCGACCGCTTTCAGGGCACAAGCGATGGGGAACTACTGGCGTGGCTGGTGCGAATTCTGGAACACAAGTTGGCGCAAACGCGGACCCGTTTCGCCGGCACTCAGATGCGCGACGTGGGCCGCGAGATTCCGCTCGATGGCGGCGCCCCCAGCGGTCCCTTCGTCGTGCATGTCGCGGCGGTCGATGCATCGCCCAGCAGCATTGTCGCTCGTGCGGAGGAGACGCAGCGGCTGACGGCGGCGCTCGGTCGCCTGCCGGTCGATCAGCAGCGGGCGATCGAACTGCGCAATTTCGAGCGACGCTCGTTTGGCGAATTGGCAATAGAACTCCATCGGTCGGAAGATGCCGCTCGCAAGCTCTGGCTCCGCGCGGTGGCCCGACTGCAACGCGAATTGAATCCCAACGGCGATGCGCTCAAAGCGCCGGATGACAGCGATGAGCAACGGCTCGCACAGGTCGAGTGATGCCGGCAATTCAGCTAGCGACTGGTCGCCGGTGTTGGAAGCGGTCGTGCTGCAATTGGATGCAGCGCTGGCGAGCGGTCAGGCGTTTGATTCCGTGGCCGACGCAGCAAAGCTGATCGACACGTGCGAGCAGGTTGAGCTGGCGCGAACACAGGCCTGCCTGGAACTGCTCGAACACGCCCGGGTAGAGCGAGAGCATTCGCGGGGCTCGGCCGATCAATCGACCGTGCCTGGAGTGAGTGTTCCGACCCCGCCTGGCAAGGGTTTGGATGGACGCATAGGGCGTTTCGAGATCATTCGCGAAATCGGCCGAGGCGGCCATGGCGTGGTGTTTTTGGCCCGCGATCCGGTGCTGGGGCGGCAGGTGGCGCTCAAGGTGCCGCGGCCCGAGATGCTGCTCACGCCTGAGATGAAACGCCGCTTCTTGCGCGAGGGCAAGGCGGCGGCGCTGCTGAATCATCCGAACTTGCTGACCGTGTTCGAGGCGGGCGAGGCGGGGCCGATCTGCTGGTTGGCGCAGGCGTATTGTCCGGGCGTGACGCTGGCGGCGTGGATGCGCCAGCACGGCGGGCCGGTCGATGCCCGACCGGCGGCGCGGATCGTGGCCGAGTTGGCCGAGGGGGTCCAGCACGCGCATGCCCGCGGCGTGCTGCATCGCGATATCAAGCCGAGCAACGTGCTGTTGGAGCCCCGGGGTGATGCACAGAGCGAAACGAGCGTGCCGGCGACTGTGGCAGGCGTTGTCCCCACGGCGGCGCGTGATGAATTGCCCTTCACGCCCAAGCTGACCGATTTTGGGTTGGCGAAGGTGCTCGAGCCCGACGGCGACCATACGGCCACGGGCACGGCGCTGGGGACGCCCGCCTACATGCCACCCGAGCAGGCCAGCGGCCGACACGATCAGATCGGCCCGGCGTCGGACGTGTA
Organism: uncultured Pirellulales bacterium; assembly: GCA_964434905.1. Taxonomy (GTDB): domain Bacteria; phylum Planctomycetota; class Planctomycetia; order Pirellulales; family CAYNRE01; genus CAYSXM01. Next base: position 3,636 of record CAYSXM010000465.1, read on the forward strand.
CGGCCTGGGGGCGATTCTGTACGAGCTGTTGACGGGCCAGGTGCTGTTTCGCGGCAACTCCCATATCGACACGCTGCGGCTAGTGGTGACCGAAGAACCGCAGCCGCTGCGGTCGGTCGTGCCCAAACTGGCTCGCGACCTGGAGGCGATCTGCCTTCGCTGTTTGGAGAAGGAACCGGTGCGGCGTTACGCCAGCGCCCAGCAGTTGGCCGACGACTTGGGACGGTATTTGCGGGGCGAACCGACGTTGGCCCGGCCGATCGGCGTCGTCGAACGAAGCAGCAAATGGCTGCGGCGTCACCCGGTGCTGGTCCTGTCGGCGCTCTTGTCGGCGACCCTTCTTATCGGCGGCGCGTGGGGAAAACGGGCCTACGACCAGCAGCAAGCGGTGCTGGCCCGCGAAGCGGAAACGGCAAGGCAGCATGAGGCCGACTCGATTCACGAGCGTTATCCGCGCGAGACCCAAGCCGCTCACGCCGCCCTGTTGCGATTGAACTATGACGAGGCACGAAAACACCTGCTGCGTTGCGAACCGGTGGTTTCCGATGCTCGGCCACAAGGCTTCGTCTGGGAGTTCATGCAGTCGCAGGCCGCGCCCGATCACCAGGTGCTGCGCGGCCATCGGGGAAGCGTATATGCCCTGGACTATTCGCCCGATGGCGCGTGGCTCGCCTCGGCCGGAGTGGATGGCAAGGTGCGCGTCTGGGATATTCGCGAGGCGAAGCTGCTGGCGACGCTCGACGGGCACGTGGGAGAGGTCAACGCCGTCGCCGTTTCGCCTGACGGACGGTGGATTGC
>CAYSXM010000466.1:0-4431 GCA_964434905.1 uncultured Pirellulales bacterium
CACGTCGGCCGCGGCGAGCGCCGGGGCGTCGTTCAGACCGTCGCCCACCATAGCCACGGTACCGGCCGAGCGTGCCTGGCGGATTGCGTCTAGTTTTTGTTCCGGCAGTAGTTCCGCCCGCACGCTCACACCCAGCCGCGCTGCCAGCCTGGCCCCGCCCGCGGCGTGATCTCCGGTAAGCACGGTCACCGCAATGCCTTGGGTCCGGCACCAATCGACCAGCGCACTAGCGCCTGCGCGTAGCTCCTCGCGAAACGTAAACAGCGCTCGAACGCGCCCGTTCCACGCTAAACCACACATCGGCAGCCCGGCGGCAGACGCGTGATCGCGCGCCGCCGACAGCACCTCGGACCACTGGCATCCACCATCGTCCAACCAGCGAGGGCTTCCCAATCTGGCCCAAACCTCGCCAGTCGACGACCGCCCCTCGACACCTCGGCCCGGCAGGGTCTGCATCTCGATGCCGGCCTGTGCAACCCGTCCTGGCCGAGCGACTTCAAGCCACCGCGCAATCGAAGTGGAAAACAGGTGGTTCGAACCGTGCGACAGAGTCAACGCACGACGGTCGACTTCCTCGTCGTTTTCCTCTCCATCGACGGCGCACTGATCCACTAGAGGTTGCCCCGTGGTGAGGGTACCAGTCTTGTCTAGGCAAACACTGCGCACTTGTGCCAGCCGTTCCAGCGCGTCGCCCTGACGAAACAGTATCTGGCGCCCGGACGCACGTCCCAGGGCAGTCCACACCGCCAACGGCGTGGCCAGACCCAGGGCACAAGGGCACGCAATCAACACCACTGCCAGGGCAGCCATTAACCCCTGTTGCCAGCTCGACGCCCAGGCGTGCCAGGCCAACGTGCCGATGGCCACCAGCGACACGAGAGGAATAAACGCCGCGGTCAGCCGATCTGCCAGCCGTTCGTAATTGCCTTTTTGCTGGCGTGCCAGCCGCACAATTTCGATCACGCGCGCCAGCGCGCCCTGACCGGGCAACACCGTCGACTCTAGCAGCAGATCGCCATCTAGATTCAGCGTTCCTCCCAGCACCGTATCGCCCGTCGACTTGTACACCGGCAAGCTTTCGCCAGTCAGCACTTGTTGATCCACCTGGGCGGCGCCCGATAGCAATCGGCCATCGACAGGAAATCGCTCGCCAGCCAGCACCCGCAGGTGGTCTCCGACCGCCAGATCTCGCCAAGGAATTTCGGATTGGCCGTGTGCGTCGACCCGCCGCACGATGTCCGGCACGAGTCGGTCGAGCGCGTCGAGGGCCGAGGTGGTTTTCAGTCGCCCGACGGCTTCGAGCCAGCGTCCCAAGGTCACAAATACCAACACCGCGCAGGCTACTTCGAAATAGACCGGCCCCTGGTCACGCACCACCGACACCGTGGAATAAACCAGCGCGGCCAAGACACCGGCTGCCAGCAACACATCGGTCGATAGCCGGCGGGTTCTCAACTCGCTCAGTGCTCGCTCGACCAGGGGGCCCCCCAATAGCCAGAACACCGGCCAGGCGGTCAGCAGGCACAGGTAACGAAATACGCCGTCGAGCGAGCGTTCCAGGTGATCGTGTGCGGTCGGTCCCGTCGCGTAGAAATCGCTACTCCACAACGCCATGGTGAACACCATCACGTTCATGGCCAGAAACACCGCCAAGCCCAGCCTGGCCAGGGTCCAACGTACGGCCCCCTCGGCGCCGCGTTCTTGAGTTACCGCGGCGGCCCATTGGCACCCCAAGCAGCAATAGCGTGGGGCCGAGTGCGAATCGACACACACGTCGCGAGACGTCGGGAACGACAGCCCGCAATAATCGCAGACTTCGCCGGGCGATGGCGAGGGCTGGTCGCTCATCGTGGCGCTAACAGCTCGCGTTGAAGATTGGGAATCAGGTACGTCAGCCCATAGTAGGCTACAAAGCACCAGAACAGCACCCAGATCAGTCGTACGTACCAGGGAATCCGATTGCCCACATAGTGGTGATAGCGGTTTTCAGCCGGTGCCGACGCGTGCTCCACCTCGCTCATTGTTTGTCCTTCCGTCGCGACTGGCGGGCATCCAGCGCAGCCTCGATTTCCAACATCGAGTATTTGGGGGCTTCGATATCGCGAAACGTGCCTTGCGCCATGGCCCAGCCAAACAAACACAAGAAGCCCAAGCTGGCCAACAAATAGTTCATGATCGGCGAGATAGCGAACAGACCACTGGGATCGCCGCGAAACAACCGCACGAACTCCACGAACTTGCCGCTGAAACCATACAGGCTGGGTGCCAGCACCAAGGCCGCCATCAGCCCGGTCAGCCAACGCCGCGTGCGGGCCGCGCGGAGCGTCTCCATCTGGTTCGTCATGATGCTGGTCCTGGTTCAAGGGGGTTATGTCGCGCCGCGTCCGAAGTGCCAGGTTCCGTGGGTTGTTCTTCGGGCGCCGCCGGCTCCTCCGTTTGCGCCAGCGGTTTTTGACGTTCGTCTTGCTCGTAGTAGGGGTAGCTATCGAGCCAGGAACCCAGCCACTGCACATAGGTGATCAGCGCCAGGCCGCGCGCGTTGGGACGATCGGCCTGACCGTCGAACAGCCAGGGATATTCCGGCATCGGCGACGCTTCGGAGAGGCTCTTCGGTCGAAAGAAGTGTATGGCGTGCCAGTCGTTCGACCGGCGTCCACCCTCGCGACACAAGTCGGGACCCACGCGCCGCGTGCCAAACAGCACCGGTCGCTGCAATTCGTTTTGGTATTCCCAGGTTTGCGACACCGGCCCCCAACGATCCGACTCGTTGGACACCGGTCGCACGAATTGGCTGTGGCAATGCCAGCAACCCTCGGCTACGTAGACCTTGCGTCCCAAGTACAGCGCGTCGGCACATTTTTGTCGCCACCAGCCTACCAGTTGCTCTTGATCGGCCGGTGCTGGATGCTCGCCGAGCACGTACTTGGCAAACGACTCGGGATAGCGCCTGCTGAGATCCTCGAATTGGTACAGCACGTTGCCGTTGACTAGTTCCACGCCCTGCTTTTCCGGCAGGTCTCGGAACATCAGCACCGGCACCAGCGCATTCGACAGGAAGGCGAGTGCAAAAAAGCCCAGCCCTGCGACCACCAAAACGCCCGATTTCGACTCGAACATGGTTCCGCAAATCCTCTCTGTCACCGACGCGGGTCGGAGCCAAGAACAGTACGAGTTAGGTGGCCGGCACAGCACGTCCCGCCAAGCGATGTGCCGCGGCCGGCGCGCTGCGCCAGGTCATGAAGACGTTGTAAAAGAAGCACAGTTGGCCACCGGTAATCGCTAACCCGGCAAAAATCCGCGTGACCCAGAACGGCATCGAGATCGCGACCGAGACGTCCCACGGCCGCAGCGATGCCCAGTAGTAACCTTGAAACACGCCCAGCATGATCAGATCGCTGGCCATCACCAGCATGCCCACCGCGGAAAGCCAGTAGTGCCATTCCAACAAAACCTGGCTGTACCACGGACGGCCCAGCACGCGTGGGAACAAATACGTCATGATGCCCAGCAACCACATGCTGAACACGCCGAACATCACCAGATGTGCATGGCCCACCACCCAATCGGTGAAATGAATCAAGGCCTGGAAGGTCAGCGTGGTTTGCAGGGCGCACTGCAGGCAGGTCAAGAAATAGTACACCATGCCGGTATAAAACCAGCGGATGGGCAGGTTGTCGACCACCGATCGCCCCGAACCCCACAGGGTGCCGAAGAAATTGATCACCACCGTGGTGACCACCATTTCGACCGCAATCGTGGCGATGATCGCCCCATATTGCAGGAACATGGGAATCGGCGTGTAGAGAAAGTGGTGTATTCCCTGCAGCGGATAGAAAAACGCCAAACCCCAGAAACCCACCAACGACATGCCGTGGCTCCAGATGGGCTTCTTCAGCATGATGGGCACGAAGTAGTACATCAGCCCCCAACCCAGCGGCGTGACAAATAACCCCACCAGGTCGTGAATGAACAAGCCGCCGACCGCTCCGGCACTGGTTCCAGACACCCAATACTGGGGCATGAAGTTGCCCATCGCATAGGTCAAGAACGTCCACACAAACGCTGCCAGGAAATACCAGGAGGTGACATACATCGGCCCCCGCGTCTGTAAGATCGGCGGCATGAAATTGAGCGCCAACAGCGCTAACCCCAAGAGGGCCACCGGGTCGATCCAGACGGGTGTCTCGCCCCACTCCAGCGCCTGGGCTTCTCCCAACAGAATGCCCGCCGCCGTGGCTAAAACCACGAACTGCCAGGCGCCGAAAATCAAGTACGATAACCCCCGGTGCAACACCGGCCGCAGGGTGAGCCGGGGCACCGCCCAGTGCAGGGCGCCAATGAACGCGTTGGCCAGGAAGCCATAGGCAATCGCGTTGGTATGCACCATCCGCCAACGCCCCGGCGACAACAGCTCGATGCGCGGCAGTGGGT
>CAYSXM010000467.1:0-4430 GCA_964434905.1 uncultured Pirellulales bacterium
CCTGATGGAAGTGCTTGCGGGTAGCTCGCGCACGCTCGTTGTGGTGTGTGGAACCGATGGCGACCTGCAAGAGGAATGTTGGTTGCGACAACTGGGCGTGTGGATGTACTTGCCTGGCGAAATCGACCGGCTGGGCTTGGGCGAAATTTGTGGCGAGGCACGACAGATCGTTGAGCGCATGTCGTACTCGTCGCGTGGCACGCCGATTTGCTAGCAGATTGCCACGGAAGGTGGCGATCGCTGTAGCGATGCAAAAACAATTGAAACCCGTGGCCGTGTACGCCGAGTGGCATTCTTCGGCGGAACTCTACCGCGTGTCTGAAGAAGCAGGTGTGTGTGTAACGCGACGCGTTCAGGCCGCGTCGCGATGGTGGTTTCGACAGCAGCAGTTTCGTGAACTCTGTTCAGGTAAGGGAAAGCACAATGATGAGCTACAACAGCGGCAGTCAGGAACAAGGATACGATTCCAATTCGCGTAGCGACTACGGTCGTTCGCAGGAGCCGTCTTTGCGTCCTGGTCGCAGCCCGAAGTATGCTCGTAGCGGACGTCGTCCGGCGGCTCAAGCTGGCATCCATCGCCGTCGCAACAAGCGTTGGAGTTGGTAGCTGAGTTGGCAGCCGCTCCGAGCTGCGTTTTCGTGTCCAACCTGCCCCGGATGCAAGTCCGGGCGCCCGACGGTCGTTTGCCATGGCGAGATTCGCCGTGTGCCCAATGGCGTGGTGTCGCGGCGCGCTGGCAGCGAATTTCCAACCGGGTACGGCGATCGGCCAGGGATGCAAGTCCCGAGGGACTGTTGGCGTCGCGGTGTCGGCGTGGTCTCCGGCATTCGGCATTGGCGGCCGAGTGTACTGATATTGACCGGGGCGGCGTTATAGACCGCGCGTAGCGGTTTGCCACTGTATCGTCGTTTCAAAGTACTCCTGCGCCACTGTGCCGCCACGCCACGGTGCTCCAGCGACATGTGTTGTTGGCGTACTGGAACCGTGGTGGCGGGCCGTTGCCAGGTTGCCTGCGTAACTGCTATTCTGCTTACCTGTGCCGGCGCCAGTTGGCGCTCGCTGGCGGGTCATCGCTGCGGTGTTGCCCGGCGTTCTTCCATGGCGATTAGCGCCGCTCCAGGCTCGGAGCGAGGTGCCTGGCAGTCGCCGTCGTAGCTGGCTCGGCACTGCAAGGCGGGCAATCGCGTGCCGGGCGGCGTCTCTCGTGTTTCAGGCGACCGCCCGTCCATGGCCAGCGACAGACATCGTGCACTCCGGGGGTAGAAGGCTAAGAGTCCGCGGCCTTTGCCGCAGGCCGTTGGTTAGCGGTCCGCTAGTGAGCGAGCCGCCGGTTAGCGATTTGCCTGCCAGACCAGCACGCCGATTCCCACCGCAATGCACCACAATCCGAACTGATACAGCCGGCCGCGATTCAGCCACTCCAGCAGCCATCGCAGCGATATCAACCCGACTGCGAACGACACGGCGGCCCCTAGTATCATCACCCGCGGCTCTAAACCGTTGGTCCCCTGCTTGACCAGATCGGCCACTTCGAGCACACAGGCACCGCCAATAGCGGGAATTGCCAGCAGAAACGAAAACGTCGCCGCACTGTCTCGCCGCAACCCCAGCAGCAACCCGGCGACAATGGTCGATCCGCTCCGCGAGATGCCTGGCAAGATTGCCACCGCTTGGGCCAATCCGATGGTCAAAGCCTGGCTTGGTCGCAGTTGGGTGTAATCGACTTCTCCAGACCGCCTCGTTCCGCTCCAGATTAGCATCAGCCCATTGAGGGGCAGCAGCCAGGCAGCTAGTTGGGCAGATTCGAGCCAGTGGCCGCCGAGTTTTTTCGCGGGCAGGCCCACGATCACCGCCGGCAAGGTCGCCAGAAGAACCAGCCAGAGCACTCGGCGATCGCTCCCTAGCAACCTGAGAATGCGTTGCCGATAGTACACCAGAATCGACAGCAGCGTACCGCCATGCAGCACAATGCTCAGGCCCAACACGTCGGGTAAGCCGTGTCCCGATTCGGCGGCGATTTCCGCGCCAATTGCCAGGTGGCCCGAGGAACTGATCGGCACGAACTCACCAATACCCTGCACCACGGCCAATAGCAGGACAACGACCAGGTGCATCGGCAGATCCACGGAATCTAGTTGAGGTGCCTGCGCGATCCCGCGTTGGTCAACCGCCAGCGGCGGTAAAGCATAGCATCTGCCACAAGCCGGCAGTAGCCACGACGCCGGCCCTGAGCGAACCGGCGCTGGTCAAAGATGCCTCGCCGCGAGATTCGCCGATGAGCTATAGTTTAGGCCCCGGCCTGGGCCGTAGATCCCGGGCCTCTGGCTTTGGGGCCCGGTGCCCCCCGGCCAGGCAGCAGTAACGAAAGCTAAGAGCCCGGCGAGCAACGCCTGCACGGCCTGCGGGACGCGGCTTGGCCGGAAAACCAGCACAGAAAAGTAACTCATGTTTAAGGAGGCGCAAACGACCGCCATTTCCTGGATGGTGCTGGCGGTTTGCGCTGCGATCGTGATCCTGCGCATGGCGCTGCACTATAGGCGCGATACTGAGTACTTGTGGCGCGTCTACCCCCTGTATGTCATCTACTACTTCTTCTCGCGGATGATGTGGCGTACGGAAATCAAGCAACCGTTGCCCGTGCGCCCCGGCGAAGGGGCGATCATTGTTTGCAATCATGTCAGCGGAGTCGATCCGTGGTACATCCAGGTGGGGATGAACCGCATCGTGCACTGGATGGTAGCGCGCGAATACTGTGAAAAACCGGGGATGGCCTGGTTGTTCCAGGCGGTGGGAGCCATTCCGGTCAGTCGTCGCGGCGTCGACACCGCGGCGACCAAGGCGGCCATTCGTTATGCGCGCCAAGGGGAATTGGTTGGGCTGTTCCCCGAAGGCCGGATCAACATGACCGACGAGTTGCTGCTGCCCGGCCGCTTGGGCGTGGCCCTGATTGCGCTCAAGGCCCGGGTCCCAGTCATTCCTTGCTTTGTTCGCGGCGCCCCGTACGACGGCACCGATTTCGGATGTTTCCGCACGCTCGCGCGGGTGCAGGTGGCCGTGGGAGAACCCATCGACCTGACGCCCTACTACGACCGCGACGACAACCGCGAGGTACTCGTCGAGCTAACCCGCCGATTTATGAAGGAAATGGCCGTGCTGGCGGGGCGTCCTGACTACGAACCGGTGGTGGCCGGCCGCGACTGGAGCCAGCACGACCCGGCCGATCTCGAACGTGCCCGGCGACGAATGGCGTAGCCGACCGGCGCCGCGGCGCGGTAGTCTGCCCCGGGGCGCGGTTCCAGCCCATTGTCTGGGCCGCATGCCACCGACGCCTAGCGTTCCCCAGGTCGCTGCGCTGGCCGAACCACCCTCTACAGGAGCCAACCGAAATGAAAGTTCAAACCTGCGATCGGGTGGAGTCTCAACCGGTTGCCATGGAAGGTGCCGTGGGATGCACTGTGCGTTGGCTCGTCGGCCAGGCCGAAGGTGCCCCCAATTTCGCCATGCGACAATTCGAGGTGGCACCTGGCGGCCATACACCCCGGCACGAGCATCCCTATGAGCACGAGGTGTTCGTACTTGAAGGAACCGGCCAGGTGTTCGAAGGCGACACCCCGCACGAGTTACGACCTGGCTCGGTGGTCTATGTGCGGCCCAGTGAGGTGCACCAGTTTCGCAATACGGGTTCGACCACGTTGAAGTTCCTGTGCTTAGTGCCCAACACAGCGATGGCTCCAGCGCAGCACGTGGCGCCCGAGTGTGGTCGCGACGCGCCGCAATCGCAATGCAGTTGACGCCGCATGTTGGGACGGGTGGCTAGGTGCGATCGTGGGAGCAAGTCTTCACGACATCTGGCCGCATTGCTTCGTCGCGGTGTTGTTCTTTTGCATTGAGCAAGGCGGCGATCCACGACTCGAAGCAGATCTAAAATGCGGCCTGCGAGAGCGCCGTCGGCAGGCAGCCGATCGTGCCGTGTGAAGGAATGCCACGGGGCAATTCCAAGTGCTGCTTGAGCCAGGCCGCTTTCGACTTCGCCCACAGACTGATCACGTTCGGACCGTCCCAACCCGAGACCGCCGTCGCCAAAAGTCGCCGTGTGTCGCCGTATTCGACTGGAATCCAGTACACCCCAGAGGGCTCGAACCTCTAACCTTCGGTTCCGTAGATTGTACAAGCAGCGACGTAACCAGCATACAGGTCAATCAGTTGCGTTTCGAGCCGCTGCCGGAATGCAACAGGGATTACAAAGACGCTGGACCGCCTTTGGCATCCGACGGCATCAAGCGGCAGCGAGACCAACTGGCGCGCCTTGAATCGCTTTGGCCGAACCTACCGGACGATGTACGTGCGGCTATTCTAACTCTCGCCTCCGCGGCACTCTAAGTAGACCCGCAGAAATATCTAGGCGGCTTTTCGTCGAACGGCTTTGGTTT
>CAYSXM010000468.1:0-4422 GCA_964434905.1 uncultured Pirellulales bacterium
ACGCGTGCCAGCAACTCGACAATGATCTCCACGTCGGCTTCGCCCACCGGGTTCTTGGCGATGGTGCCGGTGCGATAGAACGGGAGATCGAGAAAGTGCAGGTGCTCTTCCCGGCAACCACAGGACAGCGCCGCCGACTTGGCTTCGCTCCAACGAATCAGCCCCTTGATCTGCAACACGGCCTCGGTGTCGGCCTGGCCGGGGCCTTTTTGGTCCAGCGCCGCGTTGACCCGCGCTTCGACCTGCGGCGAACGCTCGTGGTCAATGCCGAACAAACGGTTGTACTCTGTCACCACGTCGGCCACGCGGCGTGCGTCGTGGTCGAACACCGCGATGTTGCCCGATGTCATGTAGGCCACGTGGGTTTCGTGGTTATCTTCGACCAGCCGAATCAGCGTGCCACCCATGCTGATCACGTCGTCGTCGGGGTGGGGGCTGAAACAGATCACGCGGCGCGGTTCACGCCCGGCCGGGTGGTATTGAATCGTCTCCATCATCCAGCGAAACACCCGGTGTGCCAGCGACTGGGCCGGCCCCTGGCGGCGCAGCAACTGGTGCAGGTTGTGCGCGCGGAAGTCGTCGTCGTCGAGCTTCAACAAAGCCTTGCCCGACTGCTCGGTCAGCCACAGCACGGCCCGCTTGGTCAGCTCGTCGGTCCAGGCGGCATTGCCCAACAGCCAGGGGGTGGCCACGCCGGTTAGCTGCGACGCGGCGGCGCGATCGAGCAAGAACGTGACATCGGGGTGCTCGCGCAGAAAACTGGCCGGCACGCGATCACTGGCGGGGCCCTCGGTCGCGTCGCGAATGATCCGCGCCTTGTGCTCGCCCAGCGCGATCAAGATGATCTTGCGGGCCGACATGATCGTGCCGATACCCATCGTAATAGCCTGGGCCGGTACGTTTTCCTCGCTAAAGAAATCGCTCGAGGCGTCGCGGCGCGTCAGCGGGTCGAGCGTGGCCAGCCGGGTGCGGCCGTGACGCACGCTGAACGGTTCGTTGAAGCCGATGTGGCCATTGCGGCCAATACCCAGCAGTTGCAAGTCGATGCCGCCCGCGCGGGCTAGGGCCTCTTCATACCGGCGGCATTGCTCGTCGACTTCGTCGGGCCCCACCGAGCCATCGGGAATGTGAATGTTCTCCGGCGCCACATTCACGTGCTGGAAAAAATGCTCGTGCATCCAGCGGTGATAACTTTGCAAATCGTCGCGGCGCAGCCCAAAGTATTCGTCGAGATTGAACGTGACCACGCCGGAGAAATCGAGCGATTGCTCGCGGTGCATCCGCGCCAGTTCGCGATACACGCCCAAGGGGGTCGAGCCGGTGGGCAACCCCAGCACCGCCTGTTGGCCCACGCTGTTGCGCTCGCGAATGATGTGCGCGATGATCTGGGCCACGTGCCGGGCCAGATCGACATGGGTGTCGAACTGGTAACACGGTACCTGGGTGCCGGTTACTCGGCGACCCGCCGTGGCAGCCGCCAAGGGCGACGATGCCGTGCTGTGTGGTGAAACCATGCTCTGTGATGCTGCCAAGCTAGTTGTCATGAGTTGGCGCTTGCTCAATACTGGCAGGGTGCCCAGGGGGCAGGGGCGCCTGCGGCCCACGCACGCCCGGCAGATGGCTGGCACCTACGGGGCGCGCGGCTGAAGTATCGCAGAGTGGGCCGGGCGAGTCCATCGCGCGCGGCGCGGCCGCCCCACGCGGCGCGGCCGGTCGCCAGAAAACTGTGTAACCAGAACCCCACTCCGCCGAAACAAATCGAGGTGGTTCGTGACCGCTTGCCACGTGTTGGCTATTCACGCGCATCCGGACGATGTGGAATTCCAATGCGCCGGCACGCTGGCGCACCTGGCCGCCAGCGGCGCGCGTGTTTCGATCGCCACGATGACGCCGGGCGACTGTGGCAGCCGAGAGCTGCCGGCCGACGAAATTGCCGCCGTCCGCCGCCAGGAGGCCCGCCGCGCGGCGGAACTGATCGGCGCCAGTTACACCTGCCTGGAATTTCGCGATCTGTCGATCGTGGTCGATCTAGACTCTAAGCGCCGCGTGACCGAGGCTCTGCGCCGCCTGCGCCCCTCCCTGGTGCTGACGGCGCCACCGGTCGACTATCTGGACGATCACGAGGCCACGAGCCGGCTAGTGCGCGACGCCTGTTTTAACGCCAGTTGCCCCAACTACTCCACCAGGGCCTGGGACCCAGCGCCGGCCACCGAACACATTCCCCATCTGTACTATGTCGACCCCATCGAGGGTCGTGACCTCTGGGGCCAACGCGTGTTGCCGCAGGTGTATGTCGACGTGAGCCGCGTGTTCGAGAAAAAACAGGCCATGCTGGCCTGCCACGACAGCCAGCGAAGCTGGCTCCGCGCACAGCACGGCGTCGACGAGTATCTGGCGCTGCAAGCACGCTGGGGCGCTGCACGGGGGGGAGAAATCGGCGTCGCACAGGCCGAGGCGTTTCGCCAACACCGGGGGCACCCCTACCCGGGCGACGATCTGCTAGCGATGCTGTTGGGCCCCCTGGCGCGGCAGGCAAATTGATTGTACCGCCCCCGGTGGCGGGGGGTGCCGAGTGACATTGACCCCACCCTTTGCGCCACTAAAATGCGGTGCTCTTTCAGGTTACCGCTGGCGACCCCGACGCCGGAGCCTGTGCAGACTGGACTCGTGTCGACAGGGCCCTACTGTAGATGGGTTCTAGTACGGACAGGGCTCTACTGCAGACGGACCAAATGCCCGGCCGATGGTGGTGCCGCGCTGGCGCTGACTGCGTTGACCCGCCAGGCGGAAGGTTCTAGTTTCTCGCTCCAGCCGGTGCACCAGGGCACGTAAGCAAGAACCGCGGCGCACCCTATCTGGACGCAATCCAAGTGGCGAATCCCATGACGACCGACACCGGCAGTTCGGCTAGCGCGCTCGAAGCAGCGCGCCGCGAAAAGCTGCGGCGGTTGGTGGCCCTGGGGGTCGACCCGTGGGGCCAGAGGTTCGACGACCATCAATCGCTGGCCGAGGTGCGAGCGCTGGAAAGCCAGATCACGCGCGAACCCGCCACTGTGTCCGTGCAGACAGCACCCGTCCAGCCTGCTCCTGAACCGACCTTGGCGCCGCAACCTGGTACCGCACAGCCCAGCGCCGAGCAACTGGGTATCGAGCACGGCCCCCGAGTGCGCGTCGCGGGGCGGATCATGTTGCAGCGGCGGGCCGGCAAGTTGGTGTTTCTCACGCTGCAAGATTGGACTGGAAGAATCCAGGTATTGGCCGGCAAGTCGCAGGTGGGAGAACACGACTGGGCCGTGGCCGATTGTTTTGACCTGGGCGACCTGGTCGGCGTCGAAGGCGAACTGAAGCACACCAAGACCGGCGAGCTGACGGTGTTCGCCAGCAGCCTGGTGTTCTTGACCAAGTCGCTGGAAACTCCCCCGGAAAAACACAAGGGGCTGGCCGATCCGGAACTGCGGCAGCGGCTGCGTTATCTCGACCTGGTTCATGGCGAGGGCGTGCTCGATCGGTTTTTGGACCGCACCAAAATCGTGCAATCGATCCGGCACACCTTGGCCGCACAGGGGTTTGTCGAAATCGAGGGGCCCACGCTGCACACGGTGGCGGGCGGAGCCGCCGCGCGCCCCTTTGCCACGCACCATAACACGCTCGATCTGCCGCTCGTGATGCGCATCGCCTTGGAACTGCATTTGAAGCGATTGCTGGTGGGCGGCATGGAGCGGGTGTTCGAACTGGGCCGGGTGTATCGCAACGAGGGGATTAGCCCTCGCCATAACCCGGAATTCACCATGCTCGAGGCCTACCAGGCCTATGGCGACTATCGTTCGATGATGGATCTGACCGAGCGGTTGATTGCCGACGCGGCCCGGGCGACGGGGCGCTCGACCGCGGTGACCTGGGGTCAGGCGACCATCGACTTCACGCCGCCGTTTGCCCGCCGGACGTACGACGAACTGTTTCACGAGCATACGTGCGTGGCGCCCGACGACAGCGCGGCGGTGAGTCGGTTGGCCGAATCGATCGGTTTCGATACCGCGGGCAAAGACCCCGACGTCATCAAGAACGAGGTGTTCGAAGCCCGGGTCGAAGACCAACTGGTGGGCCCGGTGTTCGTGATCGACTATCCGGCCAGCATCTGCCCGTTGACCAAGCGGCGGCGCGACAATCCGCGGATTGCCGAGCGGTTCGAGTTGTTTGTTCAGGGGATGGAAATCGCGAACGCCTATACCGAGCTGAACGATCCGGACTTGCAAGAGCAGTTGTTCCGCACGCAACTGGCAGGGCAGAAGGAAGAAGACTCGATGGCCAAGATGGACCACGATTTTCTTCGAGCACTGCGGCATGGCATGCCGCCGGCGGGTGGATTGGGTCTGGGCATCGATCGATTGGTGATGCTGTTGACTGGTGCCACTTCGATTCGCG